>JAPPOI010000260.1 GCA_028818055.1 Boseongicola sp. | reverse complement strand
CGACGATTTCAGCAGAAGACATTCTCCATGCCATTGTTGCATTCTCTATCATCTCATCTTACAGCCAAGCGATGGTGCGCGTGGGCGAGGTGATCATCCGCACCTGGCAAACAGCTGATAAAATGAAAAAGCAGCGCGGACGGTTGGCGGAGGAAGAAGGCGAAAACGACAATCTTCGCGTGCGCAGGTACGTCGCCAAATACACAATCAACCCAGCGATCGCCCATGGCCTTTCAAAACACATTGGGTCGATCGAAGAAGGCAAAAGAGCTGACCTTGTTCTCTGGAGCCCTGCTTTCTTCGGCGTAAAACCCGAGATGGTTTTGCTGGGGGGCACCATCGCTTGTGCGCAGATGGGCGATCCGAACGCCTCAATCCCAACTCCGCAACCGGTCTACACGCGCCCGATGTTTGGAGCCTTTGGCCGCTCCGTCGAAAACTCCGCTGTCAGCTTCGTTTCCGAAGCAGCCCAAAGCGCCGGCATCAGGGACGCGCTGGGCTTGGCAAAGTCGACACTCGCAGTGGAAAACACGCGTGGTGTGGGCAAAAAAGACCTCGTCCTCAATAACGCGACACCGGAAGTCGAAGTTCACCCTGAAACCTATGAGGTCAGGGCGGACGGAGAGCTTCTGACCTGCCAACCAGCCGAGGTTCTTCCAATGGCACAACGATATTTCCTATTCTGAGGTACCATGACGACACTTCCTATCGCGCAGGCCGTCACGACGGCGATCACATCAGACGCAGTGTGCAAGCTAACTTATGAAGACCGGTTCTTTAGAAGAAAAAAGCTCACAGTTACAGAGGGTTGGTCGTTTGTTGCAGACTTCGATCAAACGCGTTCGCTTAATCATGGCGACGTTTTGGAATTGAGTGATGGGCGGTCTGTTGCAGTCGAGGCCGCGCCTGAAGAATTGCTGCAAGTAACAGGTGAGAACCTTCCTCGCTTAGCTTGGCACATCGGAAATAGGCACACTCCTTGCCAGATCGAGGCAAACCGACTTCTCATCCAGAACGACCCGGTGATTGGGCACATGCTTGAACACTTGGGCGCTTCTCTGGATGTGGTGGTCGAACCATTCACGCCCGAGGGCGGTGCTTATGGGCACGGAAGAACACATAGCCACGAACATGGTCACACCGCCCATGCGCACTGACGCGCGTCTATTCACTCTTGCACAATGGTTGTCGCCAAGTTTCCCAATAGGTGCGTTTGCCTTTTCGCATGGGATTGAACAGGCCATTAAATCGGGCTGGATAACAGATGCTGACAGCTTACAGAATTGGTTAGAAGATTGCCTAGAGTTTGGGTCCGTTCGCTCCGATGCCATCTTGCTGCGGCTCGCTTATTCGACGGAAGATATCAAATCCTTAGATGAAGAAGCCCGGGCTTTCGCCGCGTCCCGCGAGCGCTTGTTCGAGTCCGAACGGCAAGGCGTTGCGTTTGTGAAAACTGTAAATGCGGTTTGGGGTCTCGATTTAACAGAAACGGTGTTGCCGGTCGCTGTGGGACGAGCGGTGCGGATGGCCGACCTCGACTTGGAGCAAGCTGTACTGCTTTACTTGCAGAGTTTCCTCTCGAATCTGATGTCTGCTTCGATCCGCCTAATGCCGCTTGGGCAAACCGACGGGCAACGGGTTCTTTTTCAACTTCAGGATGCAGCGGTCGACGTCGCAACGGACACCCAAAACGCGACCATCGAGGACATGTTTAGCAACGCGTTCTTGTCCGACATCACTTCGATGCAACACGAAACACTAGAACCAAGGTTATTTCAGTCATGACACAGATGAATGGCCCGCTCAGAATTGGAATCGGCGGTCCAGTTGGTGCTGGTAAAACTACGCTGACGGCCCGCCTGGCCGAGAAAATGAAAGACGAATTTTCGATCGGCGTTATTACGAACGATATCTATACGCAGGAAGATGCTGAAGCGTTGATGCGGATGCAGATATTGCCACTGGATAGAATTATTGGCGTAGAAACAGGAGGTTGCCCGCATACTGCGATCCGAGAGGATGCATCCATCAATCTGGCGGCGGTAGCCGAAATGCAAACACGTCATGACGACTTGGAGGTCGTGTTGATCGAGTCCGGTGGAGACAACTTGTCGGCGACATTCAGTCCCGAACTTGCGGATTTTACTATTTACGTCATCGACGTTGCGGCCGGCGAAGAAATCCCGCGCAAAGGCGGACCGGCGATCACGAAGTCTGATCTGCTGATCATTAACAAGACCGACTTGGCGCCCCATGTCGGAGCTTCACTGGAAGTAATGGAACGTGACGCCACTCGGGTCCGCGCTGGGCGCCCATTTGTTTTCACCCAACTGAAAATGGGTGGTGGTGTTGATAGCGTGGTCGATACCGTGAAAGACGCGGCAGGCCTTTAGCAAACCTGGAACGCTCGCTTTAATCGCCGATTTTCACTTCCGGTAGGGCTTCCAAGGCGCTTTGCAGAGCTGCGCCCCAATTTTCCGAGATTGTCTGAAGTGCTGGATCGCTTTCACTGAAGCGACCGCTTGCGGAAATGGTCAGGGTGTCGCTTTCCACGCAAAGGTAATCAAGCGGCGCGCCCACGGTGAGATTGGCCTTCATTGTGGAATCGAAACTGACCAGGAGAAGCCGGATCGCTTCTTCAAAACTCATATTCTCGTTGAACGCGCGAACTAGGATCGGACGGCCATACTTGATTTCGCCGATCTGGAAGAACGGCGTGTCGTCGCTGGCTTCAATGAAGTTTCCCTCTGGATAGATAAGAAACATCTTCGGCGGATATCCGGCGATTTGACCGCCCAGTATCATGGTTGCGTTAAACGTGCTGTCAGCGGTTGGTCCACCCTCGGATTGTTCGTCGATGATTTCTCGAAGAGTATCGGCGACCATCCGAGCGGCTTGAAACATTGAAGGAACGGATAGAATTGCCGGATCTCGATCCTCTGGTGACTTCGTGCGCTCTTCCAGAAGGCTTACGACCGATTGGGTTGTCGCAAGATTTCCGGCAGACAAAAGCGTGATGATGCGCTCGCCCGGTGCTTCCCAGACTTTCATCTTCTTAAAAGTCGAGATGTTGTCCAAACCAGCATTGGTGCGCGTGTCCGACATGAACACGAGCCCCTTTTTGAGCATCAAACCAACGCAATATGTCATGGCGCGCCTTTACTGCTGGGCAACACTTATCTCGACGTGAAGTGTTTCGCTGTCACCGCCGATCCGGGCTCCAGATATCGGAGCCGCATCGGAATAGTCCAGCCCTGTCGCGACACGAACGTAGCGCAAATCGGGTGAAATGCCGTTGGATACGTCAAATCCAACCCATCCTAGTCCGTCGACATGAGCTTCCGCCCACGCATGCATGGCATCTTGCACAGTCCTGTCATCCAGCATGAGGTATCCCGAAACATAACGCGCGGGTATGTTCATCGATCGGGCGCACGCAAGGAAGATGTGGGTATGGTCCTGGCAGACACCGACACCCTCGGAGATTGCTTTCTCGGCACTCCAATCTGGCTGCGAGGCGCCGATTTTGTATTGGACCGCGTCTTTGATGCCGGAAGAAAGTTCATGAAGCTGATCAAGAGCTTTTTCGGAGGACAATGCTTTAGTTAACGACTTGCAGCCTGGTCCTGCCTTCGTACGTTCAGTGCTCTGAAGGTAAAGCCAAAGTGGCGCGTGGCCCTGGTGGGGTCCGACAATCCCGTGCGTGTCCTGCAATTCAACGACGCCTTCACTGGCAATCACCAGTTCAGTGGTGCCGGTCTCAAAACTCACCAGTTCGACGGTGTTGCGATGGTGATCTTCGTAGGACAGCTCTTTTTTGCCTTGTTTTATCCGTGTCTCCCACGAAAGAACGTTTTGTTGACGTGTAGACTTTGGAGTCTTTCTGACTTGTTGAAGTCCGAACTGAACGTCATCGCTGAATTTGTATCGCGTGATGTGCTTTGTATGGATCTTCATGCGATCACTCATAAAACCTGAAGTCGATTTCGATCTGCTGGGCAATATTCGCAAATTGCATCTGGGCTTCTTGTAGAAATTCGTGAAGGCCCTCATCGAGAATGCGATCTACGCTTGCTGCGTTGAGGGTATCACGCAGTTTTTCAGCGGTTTCCATTGCTTTGCAAGCATCCGGCATTTCGTTGCTAAGGTAGCTTAAGTTGCTGCAGAGCTTGCTTGTGCAAAAGGCCAATGATCGAGGCATCCGCTGATCGAGGATCAGGAATTTTGCTATCTCTCGAGGTCCGGCGTTTGCGCCGTAGGTCATTCGAAACCCTCCACGCGCCGATAGGGATCGCAGGATCGTCTCCCATTGGATGTTGTCCAGCGAAGTTCCAACTGCGCTCGAGGATGGCAGAAGCACATAGTACTTCACGTCCAGGATCCGAGCCGTGTTGTCGGCGCGTTCCAGAAATGTGCCGAGACGACAGAAATCGTAGATTTCGTTCCTCAGCATTGTGCCGTGTGTTGTACCGCGCACCATCGCTGTGTGCTCGCGCAATCTGCGCAGAGTGACGGGCAGCTCGCTTTCATTGACTTTTCGCGCGAGCATGTTTTTCGCTTTCATATGGCCCGCGTTCATCGCTTCCCAGACGTCGCCGGTGATGGCCGTTCTGACTAGCCTCGCATTTTGACGGGCTGCAGCGACACAAGACAATATGGATGAAGGGTTGCTCGTACTGCGCAGCATCCAATCGATGGCGTTGTCTTTCGTCAGCTCTGAATATGTATCGTCGAAGCCATACTCGGCACCGGCCGACTGCAAAATTGACCGCCATTCGTCATCGCTTTGGTTGAGCCGCGTCAGTGCGATACGTTGGCCAGTTTCGATGAGCCGCGCAATATTTTCGGCCCGCTCGATGTATCGGTACATCCAAAAGAGACCGTTGGCTGTCTTTCCAAGCATCGCCGTCAGTCCTCCAAGACCCAGGTGTCTTTTGTCCCCCCGCCCTGAGACGAATTGACGACAAGCGAACCTTGTTTGAGTGCGACCCGCGTAAGTCCTCCGGGAGTGACCTTGATACCGTCGGGGCTGACCAAAACAAACGGCCTCAGATCGACGTGCCGAGGGGATAGGCCAGACTTGGCAAAAATCGGAACGGTTGAAAGCGATAGAGTGGGCTGCGCGATATAGTTTCCAGGATTTGCATTCAGTTTCTTTCTGAAAGCGGCCAACTCTTTCTTGCTCGACGTTGGACCAATCAACATCCCATATCCACCAGACCCGTGGACCTCTTTCACAACGACTTCGTCAAGATGATCCAAGACGTAGGCTAGTGCATCTGGTTCCGAACAACGCCAAGTTTGAACATTTTGGAGAAGCGGTTTTGCTCCAGTGTAAAACTCAACAATTTCAGGCATATAAGAGTATATCGCCTTATCGTCAGCTATTCCGGTTCCAGGGGCATTGGCAATTGTAATGCCACCGGCTCTGTAGACATCCATGATGCCGGGCACGCCCAGCTGGCTTTCGGGGTTAAAGTTCAATGGGTCGAGGAAATCGTCGTCAACGCGGCGATAAAGAACGTCGATCGGTTTGTAGCCGTGGGTAGTGCGCATCGCGACGCGGCCGTCGACGACCCGAAGATCGTGGCTTTCTACAAGCTCGACACCCATTTGGTCCGCAAGGAATGCGTGTTCAAAATAGGCCGAGTTGTAGATGCCAGGTGTCAGCACCGCGACCGTGGGCTGATCTTCCGCACAAGACGGTGCCGAGGCAGCAAGCGATCGCAATAGATTGGTCGGATAGGTCTGAACGGGTTGAACTCTGTTTTGCGAGAACAATTCCGGGAACATCTGAAGCATGGTTTCCCGGTTCTCCAACATGTAGCTCACACCGGAAGGGGTTCGTGCATTGTCTTCGAGCACAAAGAATTCGCCCGGGCCCGTTCGGACCAAATCAATACCAACAATATGGGTATAAACGCCGCCGGGAGGCTGGACTCCTATCATCTGAGGCAGAAACGCCTCGTTCTTGCTGATCATTTCTTTTGGAATGCGTCCTGCCTTCACGATCTCTTGCTTGTGGTAGATGTCGTGGAGAAAGGCGTTGATTGCTGTCACACGCTGTTCGATACCCCGTGTCAGGCGTTGCCATTCTGACCCAGAAATGATCCGCGGAATAATGTCGAAGGGTATCAAACGCTCCTCGGCCTCGGCGCGGCCATAGACATTAAAAGTTATTCCCGTGAGACGAAAAAGCTCTTCCGCTTCGCGATTTTTGCTGCGGAGCTTTTTGGTATCTTCTTCGCTGAACCAAGAGTGGTACTTTTGATATGGAAGACGCAGGTTTCCATCCGTGCCCCACATCTCATCAAAAATTTCGTGCCTTTCCATATGACTAAGGTGACAGGTTGCGTCGGGAAAGCAAGACGCGGAGCGAATTCGACACCATCAACAGCATAGGATGCCCAAATGTTCCGCAGAATTTGTACGGCAGAGTTTGGCACTTGATTCATTTTTCTGGCTGGTGAAAAAATTCCCTAGAATTGACAGGTAGTCGTCGAAGACGCGAGGGAGGCGCATGTCATTTCAACCGCTTTCTGAAGTGCGAGATACGCTGAACGTGCAATGGTATCGTTCAAAGATGCCGCCGACCCGATTTCGTGAACTTTCAAAACGCAATGATATTAAGGGCTGGATACAGGCTGGCGGCCACCTTGCACTGTTTTGCCTGACGGGTTTGGCGGTCTTTTGGTCGTGGGCTCAGGGTTTTTGGGTGCTTTTCTTCATCGCACTATTTGCCCACGGCACAGTTGCTTCGTTCTTTAGGGGAACAGCAGTTCACGAGCTGGGTCACGGCACGGTCTTCAAATCCAAGTGGTTGAACGATCTGTTCCTGTATTCGTTCAGCCTGATCAGTTGGTGGAATCCGTTCGATTATGCCGCGAGCCATACGTACCACCATCGATACACCCTGCATCCAGAAGGTGACCGCGAGGTCTTGCTTCCGGTACACCCGAATGTCGGGCGTACATTCTTGTTGCAGCTGTTCACTCTAAATCTGCTGACCCAACCAGGACGGACCTTTGGAAAGGGTGGGATATTGTCGACTATCCGACAGACTTTTCTGGAAGCGATGGGCAAGACCGGCTCGACCGATATTCCAGCCAACGAATGGCTGGATGCATTGCACACCGACCAGCCAGAGGAACATAGAAAGTCCATTCTATGGTCCAGAATGCTGCTGGTTTTCCACGGTGGAATCTTGGTGATTGCGATCGCAACCGGCCTTTGGGTGCTGCCATTCATCTTTTCATTACCCAGCTACATCGCGAACTGGTTAAGTTACTTCCTTGGACTGACCCAGCACTGTGGTCTGATGGAAAACACCACTGATTTTAGAAAGAGCACTCGATCGTTAAAACTGCCCAGGTTCGCCGAGTTTCTTTATTGGCACATGAACTGGCATACCGAACATCACATGTATGCTGGCGTTCCATGCTACAACCTGCCTGCTTTGGCAGCTGAGATTAAGGATGACATGCCTGAGCCGCGGACACTGGTCGGTGCTTGGCGGGAAATGTTGGAGACGTGGGAAAGGCAGAAAACCGATCCGGATTATTCGTTCGACACTCCTTTGCCTGCAACCGCTAAGATGGAAAGACGGCGGCCGCCCGAAGTTGATGAGACTTCAATCGGGGATCTTGCACCAAAAGGTTTGAGCAAGGAATGATTAGTCTTTCGAAGTAAGGAATTTGGTATGAAGCGCATCTATGATTGGGACGCCAACTTCTCCCTTCGAAACTATACTGCGGCTGATCTCCTCAACCTAAAGGGCGTCAGAAAGCTAACGCAGACTACAGCGAATTCGGAAGAAGAAGCGGCCGCGGCGGCTGATGCTGGGATTGATCTGGTCATGGGCAACGCAGTGAACGCCGAAGCTGTTCGGCGCGGCGCGCCCAATCATTTCTATACAGCGGCTATCCCAATGCCGGACCACCCCTCGGAAAAAGATGTTCTGGAGGCCGCGTTTCTCGCCATGAAGCACGGAGCGGACTCGGTTTACACGGCGCGGGGACCACACATCGTCGAGCTTCTTGCCAAGGAACAGATACCAGTGATGTGTCACTTGGGACTGGTGCCAAGGCGCTCGACATGGAATGGCGGATTGCGCGCCATTGGTAAGACAGCAGACGAAGCAATTGAGCTGTGGCGTTCGTTTCGCCGCATGGAAGATGCGGGGGCATTTTCTGTCGAGGCTGAGGTCATTTGCGATCGGGTCATGACTGAAATCAGTAAGCGAACGTCGCTTATCACCTCGTCGCTCGGATCGGGATCAGGCGGCGATATCATTTACCTGTTTCAGAACGACATCTGCGGCGAGCAGCAAGACAGTCCGAGACATGCGCGCGCGTTTGGCGATTTGTATTCTTTGCAGCGGCAAGTCGATCGCGAGCGGCGAGCGGCCCTAGCTGCCTTCCACAAAGCCGCGGGCGAGGGGAGTTTCCCGGCGTCTCAAGAAACGGCAACTATCGCTGACGAAGAATTTGAGAAGTTTTCAGAGCTGATCGAGAAAGAGGATTGATCATATCCGGATCCGATAGCCGGAAAGATTAGAACGGGCGCGGAGCGCCAACAACTCTGCACCCAGATTTGCCGTTGAAGCCCCTTATGCTCTAAGCTCGAAAAGGCGTATTTAGCGCCGATTGTTGTGGGAGTTTGCGCATTACCTTTGACCCTCAGACGAAAGTTTCGATTGCTCCGCTTTTGGCGGTCAACTTCGTCGGCACCTTGGGCTTCTCAATCGTAACCCCGTTTCTTGTCATTCTTGTTTCTCAATGGGGCGGGAACGCAGTTATTTAT
>JAPPOI010000330.1 GCA_028818055.1 Boseongicola sp. | reverse complement strand
ATCGTGTGCAGTTTCTTTGTCTGGTTCCAATATCGGAAGACAGCCAGCTAGAATTCGCGGCAATCTTCCATTTTCCAACAGGTTAGATCCCAAGCCATTGTGCGGAATTAGCTTGGAGTTGGCTGTTTGTGCGTTTAGTCGTTAATCGACACACACTCACGAAACGGCGCTAATGCGAATACTCAACTTCGTCTTTGTCGCTCTGATCAGCGTTTTCATTGGGAACGCCGCCAAAGCCCAAGACACCCAGCTGAACTTTCTGACGATTGAACGGCCACCCTTCGCATTCGAAGAGGGAGGCAAAGCGACCGGATTCAGCATCGAGTTAATGCGTGAGTTGGCAAATGGCTTGGGGCGGGAAGTTTCCTTTACTTTCGTGAACGACTTTTCCGGAATGCTCGCATCTGTTGCCAGCGGTGAAGTCGATGGCGCTGCTGCAAACATTTCGATCACATCGGCCCGCGAGGCCGAGATGGACTTTACTCAACCGATTTACGCCAGCGGCCTGCAGATCATGGTGTCCGGTACGTCATCGGCGGTGAGCATCTGGGACATCATCTTCAGGTGGGAGCTTCTGGCTTGGGTATTGATGGCGTTTGGCGCGCTCTTTGTTCTTGGAATGTTGATGTACGCCTTGGAACGAAAACAGCAACCTTACTTTGATCAGGCGCCGAAAGAAGCGATGTTTCCATCGTTCTGGTGGGCGTTGAACCTTGTGATCAATGGCGGGTTTGAAGTGAATGTCCCGCGCACCATCTTGGGCCGAATTCTCGGTGTCTTCATGGTCATATCCAGTTTGTTTGTTGTCTCGATTTTCGTTGCCAACATCACCGCATCGCTGACCGTCGAGGCAATTACAGGCTCAATCCAGTCATTGGGCGACTTGGATGGCCGCCGCGTGGGCACAACTTCGGGGTCTACGGCCAGTAACTTTTTGGGCGAACGGGACATCGCGCACCAAACGTACCCGACCTATCTAGCGCTGATTGCAGAGTTTGAGGAAAATAAACTGGATGCCGTTGTCTTTGATGGACCGATCCTGGCGTATTACTTGCAACAAAACCCCACTGCAGACGCCCAACTTCTGGAGCGAATTTTTCGACCTGAAGACTATGGCATTGCGTTGCCTCCCGGAAGTGATCTGCGCGAACCGATCAACCGGATACTGCTAAGATTGGCGGAGACTGGAGGCTATTCCGAGCTGTCACGAGAATGGTTTGGAAACTAGCGTTTCAATCACCTGATTGATCCCGAAATCGGGCTTCGTCCGAAAGAAACTCTGACGTGTCGCTTCCAAGAAAGCGTCAAAAGCCTGCTTGTGGTATGGTCGACTCAGCACGACGTGGAGGCGATCATGATCATCTACCCGACAATTGAGCTTATGAATGGGCACTGCGTGAGCCTTGTTCGAGGCCGTATCGACGAACCACAGATTTGGCATGTCGACCCGATTGAAAAGGCGATGGAGTTCGCTGCAGCCGGTGCCGAATGGGTGCATATCACCGACTTTGATGCGATCGGCGGGACCGAAGGCAACCGCGATTTGGTCGATGAAATCATAAAGCGCGCAGGCACCCCGATCCAACTTGGCGGGGGATTTCGTTCCATGCATGCCATCGAAGACGGCGTGGAACGCGGCGCAGGTCGCATCGTGCTTGGCACTGTCGCCCTGGCTCAGCCCGATCTTGTGAAACACGCGGCGAAGCTCTTTCCCGACCAGATCGTGCTGGCTATCGACGTCTATAAAGGACGCGTCATGAGCCATGGCTGGCGGCAAACCAGTGCGTTTACCCCGGAAGAGTTTCTGAAGACATTTGAAGACGATCCGCTGGCTGCAATTATCGTGACCGACATCGACGCCGACCTCGACGAGGCCGACGACGCACTTGCGCTTACGACAAGGCTGGCGGGTTTGGCCAAAGCGCCCGTCATATCCAGTGGCTTGGTCCGGTCGCTGGATGATATTTCAAGGCTCAAGTTCGTTCCGCGCGTTTCGGGCGCGATCGTTGGTCGTGCGATATTCAACCGGTCGGTAGATGTTGGAGAGGCGCTCGCGCTGGCGCTGGAGCCGACAGGTGCCGTAGCTGAGTTCATTTAGATTGATCTGGAGTCGCACCGTCAGGCGCGCCGCCAATACAGAGTGAAATGATTACGACGCAAAGACTGTTCCTTCGGCGTGCTCAAATGGAAGATCTCGAGGATCTCCATGCGGTTTTTTCAAACAATGACGCGATGCGGTATTGGGACAGCCTGCCGTTTGAAGATGTATCTCAAACCGAGCAACTTTTGCGTGGCATGGTCGCTGCATCGCCCACCGAAAGTGATGACTTTGTTGTCGAGTATCAGGGCCAGGTGATTGGCAAGGCTGGGTGTTGGAGGCTTGGTGAAGTCGGCTTCATCCTGCATCCCAAGTATTGGGGGCAAGGGCTTGCATTTGAGGCCCTAAGCGCGGTTATTCCTCATGCTTTCGAGACCCTGCCGATGAGCCGGATTGAAGCGGACGTGGACCCGCGGAATGTGGCGTCTTTAACGCTTTTGGCCAAGTTGGGATTTCGCGAAACCGGTCGGGCAAAGCGGACAATTCGTGTCGGAGACGAATGGTGTGATAGTGTCTATTTGGAGTTGCAACGGTTGGACCAAAAACCAAGTGACGGTTGACCAGCGTCAATGACAACGCGTCGCAATCCGGCAAACTTGAGGAACTGCATTCAAGGATAGCGCGATGTTGGCGGAACTCAGACGCTTATTGATCGCTGCCGAAACTGTCCTTTTAATAACATTTCCAACCCTGATTTCGGCAGAGAAAGTTCAATGCGGCCCTTACGTTTCTGTTTCTTCTCAGAATACAGAAACAGCTGAACAGGTTTGCACAGCCAGCCGAAGGGCTTTGGCATTGTTCGAAAGCTGCGGCGTGCCGAAAATCCTTCGGCCAATACAGATAAATGTGGTCCACGATTTGAAGGAAGGTTGCGTAGCACTTTACCACTGTGGAGAGGACACAATCGAACTTCTTGAACCCTCAGAAATGCAAGAACGGCGACTGCCGGAAAGCGCGTTTTCCCACCTGAATATCGATGAATACTTTCGCAGCGTGGTGATTCATGAATTGACTCACGCCGCCAACGACGGACTGCCTTGCCCGTTTGAGAGTTGTGTAGTCGCGGACGAGTATGTCGCCTATTCCATGCAGGTCATGTCGCTGGACACCAAATCGCGGCAAAAGTTTATCGAGAGATCTGGTATCCAAGATCGCGTTTCGTCAGAGGAGTTGAGCGCGATAATCTTGTTCATGGCCCCTGACCTATTCGCGCAAAAAGTCTGGGCGCATCTGAACCAACGCGAAAACGCGTGCCGATACATCGACGGCCTGTCGTCCGGAAAAATAGTCCTCGACCGGGGTCGGTTCTAAGCGGTCGGTGACTAGACCTACCCGGCCGCTCTGGCTTGGCGCTTGCGTTCGTGCGGGTCGAGATAGCGTTTTCGTAAGCGAATGGCGTTTGGCGTAACCTCGACGAGTTCATCATCGTCGATGTAGGCGATGGCTTCCTCGAGCGACATTCGGACCGGTGTTGTGAGCCGAACCGCCTCGTCCGAGCCAGAGGCCCGGATGTTGGTCAGTTTCTTGCCCTTCAGAGGATTCACTTCCAGATCATTGTCGCGCGAATGCTCACCGATGATCATGCCTTCGTAGACGTCTTCCTGTGCGCCGATAAACATTTTCCCGCGGTCTTCCAGATTGAAAAGAGCGAAGGCAACCGAGGTGCCGTTTTCAATCGAGATCAGGACGCCAGCGCGGCGACCCGGGATGGGACCTTTCCAAGGCTGCCAATCATGGAACACGCGGTTCAGAACCCCTGTGCCGCGCGTGTCTGTCAGGAACTCGCCGTGATAGCCGATCAGTCCGCGCGACGGCACATGCGCGACGATGCGGGTCTTGTCCGCCCCGGCAGATTTCATTTCGACCAGTTCGCCTTTGCGCGGCCCCGTGAGTTTTTCAATTACGGCGCCTGAGTAGCTGTCGTCGACGTCGATGGTGACTTCCTCAACAGGTTCATGACGCACACCGTCGATCTCACGGGTGAGAACCTGGGGCCGGGAGATGCTGAGTTCAAACCCTTCGCGGCGCATGTTTTCAATCAGAACACCCATCTGGAGTTCGCCGCGGCCCGCAACCTCAAATGCTTCGCCGCCCGGTGTGTCGCTGATACGAATGGCGACGTTGGATTCAGCCTCTTTCATCAGACGATCGCGGATGACCCGGCTTTGCACTTTCTTTCCGTCGCGACCCGCGAGCGGGCTGTCATTGATCCCGAATGTAACACTGATGGTTGGCGGATCGATGGGTTGGGCTGGCAAAGGCTCTTCGATGGCCAGCGCACCGATGGTATCCGACACAGTCGCCTTGGACATGCCGGCAAGGCTGACGATGTCTCCAGCTACGGCCTCATCGATTGGCTGTTGTGCCAATCCCCGGAATGCCAAGATCTTGGTGACACGAAACTGTTCAATCTTTTCGCCAATGCGCGAAAGTGCCTGAACCGTCGCGCCAACCTTAAGGCGCCCGCTTTCGACGCGCCCGGTCAGGATACGGCCCAGATACGGATCCGAACCCAGGGTTGTCGCTAGCATTTGGAAGTCTTCGCCATCACGTGCTTGTTGGCGTGGGGCGGGCACATGATTGACGATCAAATTGAATAGCGCCGAAAGATCTTTGCGTGGACCATCAAGATCGGCGTCGCACCAGCCGGAACGGCCAGATGCGTAAAGATGGGGGAAGTCCAGTTGGTCTTCATTGGCATCAAGTGCCGCGAAGAGATCGAACACTTCATCCAGCGCCCGGTCTGGTTCTGCATCCGGCTTGTCGACCTTGTTCAGCACAACAATGGGACGCAGACCAAGAGCAAGCGCCTTGGACGTCACGAATTTCGTCTGTGGCATTGGGCCTTCGGCGGCATCGACAAGGAGAACCACACCGTCAACCATCGACAAGATGCGTTCAACTTCACCACCGAAGTCAGCGTGGCCCGGCGTGTCGACGATATTGATACGTGTGCCATGCCATTCGACCGACGTTGCCTTGGCCAGAATGGTGATGCCGCGTTCACGTTCGAGATCATTGCTGTCGAGCGCGCGCTCGGTCACTGCCTGCCCTTCGCGGAAGGTGCCGGATTGAGCCAGAAGCGCATCGACAAGCGTCGTTTTGCCGTGATCGACGTGCGCGATAATCGCGATATTGCGAAGGTCCATTGGTCAGTGTCCTTGGGAGTTCGCGCCGCGCTTAAACGGTTGCTGCCCTGCGGTCCACCCGAATTCACCGAACGGTGCTATTTCTTTCGGTTTTGCAGCCAGCGGAAACCGAAAAAGAGTGCAATCAGCACCACAATCCAGAAAATCAGGTCACCCATTGGCATATCTCCACAGACTGAGGCTTTGTTGCGCGCTGATATAGCGCCGTCAACACCGCGAGGAACGTAGCGTTACGGCGTGTTAGCGCGAGGTCACAGTTTCATTGCGATGCGGATCGGGCGATATACTGCCAAAGTCAATCAAGGGGTGAATTGCCATGTCAGATGTCGTCATACTTTCAGGAGCCCGCACGGCCATTGGTACGTTTGGTGGAGCATTGGCCGGAACAGCCCCAATTGCGCTGGGAGCCGAAGTAAGCCGGGCAGCGATAGATCGTGCTGGCGTAGCGCCTGATCAGATTGGTACCGTCACATTCGGGCATGTCATCAACACCGAACCGCGCGACATGTATCTGAGCCGCGCCGCTGCAATGGAAGCCGGCGTGCCGGACACGACGCCTGCCATGAATGTGAACCGCTTGTGCGGGTCCGGAGTTCAAGCAATCGTTTCCGCCGTTCAGTCGCTGTCACTTGGCGATGCCAAGTTCGCTTTGGCCGGTGGCGCCGAAAGCATGAGCCGTTCGCCTTATGTGATGCCAGCCGCTCGCTGGGGTCAAAAGATGGGTGACGCCGGCATGCAAGACATGATGCTTGGAGCATTAAATTGCCCATTTGGCACGGGCCACATGGGCGTGACCGCAGAAAACGTTGCAGCCGAACACGACATCAGCCGTGAGGCTCAGGACGCCTTTGCGTTGGAGAGCCAGACACGTGCAGCACGCGCGATCGCTGAAGGTCGGTTCAACGACCAGATTATACCCGTGAACGTCAAGGTTCGACGCGACACCGTTTCATTCGACACAGACGAACACCCCAAGGAAACGACAGCCGAAGCTCTGGCTGGATTACGTGCTGTTTTCCAGAAGGACGGAACGGTCACAGCAGGCAATGCCAGCGGCATCAACGATGGCGCGGCGGCACTGGTTCTTGCGCGATCGGATGCAGCCGAAGTTGCTGGTTTAGAGCCCCGAGCAATCGTGGTCGGCTATGCCCATGCTGGTGTGCGCCCCGAAGTCATGGGAATTGGGCCAGTACCGGCTGTACAAGCGTTATTTGAGCGTACCGGACTGAAGGCTGACGACTTCGATGTCATTGAGTCAAACGAAGCGTTTGCAGCCCAGGCCTTGGCGGTTTCAAAAGAGCTGGGTCTTGATCCTGAGAAGGTGAACCCAAACGGGGGAGCAATCGCTCTGGGCCACCCAGTGGGAGCGACCGGCGCCATTATCACGGTCAAGGCGCTTTACGAACTTGAACGCATCGGTGGCAAGCGCGCCTTGATCACCATGTGCATCGGCGGCGGCCAAGGCATCGCATTGGCGATCGAACGACCCTGATTAGTTAATCGGCTATTTACCCGGCCCGGCGATAACAGCGTCAGAGCACTCAAACGTTTGGGTCTCTGACGGAGATGGGCCAATGGATTTAGCCACCGAGCTTGACGCCGAGCGGCGCGCGCGCGCCGCCGCCGAGCAAGCCCTTGAGCAGCTGAAACAAGAACTGGGTGACGCGAACCGACAGCTCACAGCACAGACGCGCCAGCTATCGACAGAGATCGTGGCGAAGCGACGGGAAGTTGGTCGTGTCCGCGATGAAGCAGAAACGCTCAAATCCGAAGTCACTCATGTGCGAGAGGATCTCGAACGCGCTGAAAGCGCCACGATAATTGCCGAGAGCCGGGTGTGGGACTCGCTTGAAACCATTCGGGACGGGTTTGCTGTTTTTGGGCCCGACAACGTGCTAATTGCCGCCACCCGGGCCTATTTGTCGATCTTTGAAGGCCTTGATTCCGTGAAGCCCGGGATCGACATGGCGCATTTGATCGAACTGCTGGCAGAAGAAGGCATCGTGGACACCGGCGGCGTCAAAAGCCCGGTCTGGCAACACAAGATGATGCGCCGCATCGCTCAAACCCGCATCGAACACGCAACACTGAAGCTGTGGAATGGACAGTACATTCAGTTCATCGATCGTCGCACCCGTGATGGGGATCTGGTGACACTCGCGCTGAACATCACGGAACAGAAAAACCGTGAGGGGCAGCTAAGCGACGCGCGCGAAAGAGCTGAAACAGCCAGTCGCGCGAAATCAGCGTTTCTGGCAAACATGAGCCACGAGATCAGAACACCGATGAACGGGGTTGTGGCGATGGCCGACATCCTGGCCGAAACGCCATTAAGCCCGGAGCAGTTGTCTTATGTCGAGACGATCCGCTCGTCTGGCCAAGCGCTTTTGTCCATCATCAACGATGTTCTGGATTATTCGAAGATCGAAGCCGACAAGTTGAATTTCGTTGCCTCTCCTTTTGATCTGGAACGGTGCGTGCACGATGTCGTGACGCTTTTGCGCCCCGGTGCCGCCGAGAAGGGCTTAGAGCTGGCCATCGACTACGACCTGTTCCTGCCAACGCGATTTGAAGGCGATGCAGGACGTATTCGACAGGTTCTGACCAACCTTGTTGGCAATGCCATCAAGTTCACCGAAGCAGGACATATCCTTGTCCGTATCGTCGGCCTGCCCGAGGAAACTGCCGAAGACTATGTTGTCCAGATCACGGTCGAGGACACGGGGATCGGTATTTCAAAAGACAAACTTGGCCACGTTTTCCGCGAGTTTGAGCAGGTTGAAAATGATCGGAACCGAACCCACGACGGAACCGGGCTGGGGCTTGCGATTACGCGAAAGCTTGTAAAGGGCATGAAAGGTGATGTGTGGGTCGACTCGACCCTCGGAGGCGGCTCATCCTTTGGTTTTGGGATTCCCTTGAAGGCTTTGAGCGATGAAACCATCGACACTTTCTCGTTTCCCAAGAACCTGGACCGGGCTTTTGTCGTGGATCGACCCGGCGTTGGCCGTGACCTGTTGGTCAAGCAGCTGTCACTCATGGGGTTGCGCGCTAAGGGGGCCGATGAACTCGAACCCATCCTGACCGAAAGCCCGGGCTTGTTCGATCTGGTATTCTTGAATGGAGCCGCCGCAGATTGGTTGGGATCGCGCCCCGAGCTTGCCGAAGGTTTCCGCCCCGGGCGTCTTCTAATTTTGGCGGACGGGCCCACTCACTTAACCCAAAACCGCGTTGAATTTGATCGGGTTCTCAGTCGGACTGTTT
Source organism: Boseongicola sp. (assembly GCA_028818055.1). Classification (GTDB taxonomy): domain Bacteria; phylum Pseudomonadota; class Alphaproteobacteria; order Rhodobacterales; family Rhodobacteraceae; genus JAPPOI01. The sequence continues at coordinate 342 of JAPPOI010000330.1, read as the reverse complement.
CGCGCGAGGCCCTGTTGGACGCGATCTTCCTGAACTCTGAAGCCCAGCCAGTGATCGACCGTTCCGACACCGTGGGGCGTTCTCTGCCGGGGACAACTATAGGCGCCAACGAAACGCCAACCGTGAGTGTCAGTGCCGTGGTCGCTGAGGACCCAACATCAGCAACGGCCGATGATCGGCGGCGCGTACGGGTATTGGCGGCGGAAGACAACAAGACCAACCGGTTTGTCTTTGAAAAGATGCTGAAAGACCTCGATATCGAGCTTGAGTTCGTGACAAACGGCGCCGAGGCGGTTGAGGCGTTCACGACCCGGCGACCGGACATCTTCTTCACCGATATTT
>JAPPOI010000199.1 GCA_028818055.1 Boseongicola sp. | reverse complement strand
TTTAAGTTGTATTTCTTGTTTACTTTTCGTTAACCACTCGTCCCCCTCCCGCCAAAATTGTCAGGAGGTGTCAGTCACCTCCCTTGAACAAGAACAAAAGAAGATCAAATCTGAGGGACCCTAAGGAATCACACAATATGTCGACGGAATCCCTTTTGAACTCCCCTGCCCCTGACGTGCGGACCCGTGAAAAACTGGAAGGCGGTCGTCGCTTGACGATGCATACCGAGTTCAAGCCTGCCGGTGACCAACCGACGGCCATCGAAGAGCTGACATCCGGCATCAATGAAGGTGAGCAGAATCAAGTGTTACTTGGGGCAACCGGAACCGGAAAAACCTATACGATGGCGAAGATCATCGAAGAAACGCAGCGACCGGCCATTATTCTCGCACCAAACAAAACGCTCGCGGCTCAATTATACGGGGAATTCAAAGGGTTCTTCCCTGAAAACGCGGTCGAATACTTTGTCAGCTTCTATGATTACTACCAGCCTGAAGCCTATGTCCCGCGGTCGGACACGTATATCGAGAAGGAATCTCAGATTAACGATCAGATCGACCGAATGCGTCACTCGGCGACGCGTGCGCTTCTGGAACGTGACGACGTTGTGATCGTTGCGTCGGTTTCGTGCATCTACGGCATCGGCTCGGTCGAGACCTATGGCGCGATGACGCAGGACCTTTTTGCTGGCAAGGCGTACGACCAGCGACAGGTCATGGCAGACCTGATCGCTCAGCAGTACCGACGGAACGATCAGGCTTTTCAACGCGGCACGTTTCGCGTGCGCGGGGATTCTCTGGAAATCTGGCCCGCACACCTTGAAGATCGCGGATGGCGTCTGAGTTTCTTTGGCGACGAATTGGAGTCGATTACAGAGTTCGACACGCTAACCGGCGAAAAGTCAGGCACGATGGAAAAGGCACGCGTTTATGCCAATTCGCACTACGTTACGCCCAAGCCGACGTTGAAGCAGGCAATCTCCAGCATCAAGACCGAGCTGAAGCAGCGCCTTGATCAGTTGGTTGACGAAGGCAAATTGCTTGAAGCGCAACGCTTGGAGCAACGCACCAATTTCGACCTCGAGATGCTGGAGGCCACTGGCCACTGCAACGGGATCGAGAATTATTCGCGGTATCTGACCGGTCGTGCGCCGGGTGAACCGCCCCCAACCCTGTTCGAGTTCATTCCTGACAACGCAATTGTCTTCGCCGACGAAAGCCATGTGAGCGTTCCACAGATTGGCGGCATGTACCGGGGCGACTATCGCCGCAAGTTTACGTTGGCGGAGCATGGCTTCCGCCTGCCCTCGTGCATGGACAACCGCCCTTTGAAGTTCGAGGAATGGGACGCAATGCGCCCGCAGTCGGTGTTTGTTTCAGCCACTCCGCAGTCGTGGGAGCTTGAGCAATCCGGCGGAGTTTTCACGGAACAGGTGATCCGCCCCACGGGCCTTCTTGATCCACAGGTCGAAATTCGCCCGGTCGAGATGCAGGTCGATGATTTACTGGATGAGGTGCGCAAAGTCGCCGCCGATGGCTATCGCACATTGGTCACGACGCTGACCAAGCGGATGGCCGAGGACCTGACTGAATACATGCATGAGCAGGGCATCAAGGTTCGCTATATGCACAGCGACATTGATACTCTGGAGCGCATTGAAATCCTGCGAGATTTGCGGCTGGGCGCGTTTGACGTGTTAATTGGCATCAACCTCTTGCGAGAAGGCCTGGACATCCCGGAGTGTGGGCTGGTCGCCATTCTGGACGCGGACAAGGAAGGCTTCCTGCGCTCTGAAACATCGCTGGTTCAGACCATTGGCCGCGCCGCGCGAAACGCCGATGGTCGGGTGATCATGTATGCCGACAAGATAACCGGCTCGATGGAACGCGCGCTGGCCGAAACCAATCGCCGCCGCGAAAAGCAAATGGCCTATAACGAAGAGCACGGCATTACGCCGGAAACGGTGAAGAAGAACGTCGAAGATGTTCTGGCCGGCCTCTATCAAGGTGATACCGACCAATCCCGTGTCACAGCGAAGATCGACAAACCGCTGGCTGGCGCGAACTTGCAGGCGGTGCTGGATGGGATGCGTGACGAAATGAGGAAGGCGGCCGAGAACCTCGAGTTCGAAGAAGCCGCGCGGCTCAGGGACGAGATCAAACGGCTTGAGACGGTAGATCTGGTTGTCTCGGACGACCCGCTGGCGCGGCAATCCGCCGTAGATCAGGCGGTTGAGGCGTCTGAGAAAGCGAAAGGCCGCAGCACGGCGGGCCGAGCTGGTCAGCGAGGCGGGAATGTGAAGCGGCGAAGTCGCTAGCCCTGCAATTACCTAAAATCAGCGGGCCCGATTACAAATCCAGATAGATCCCGCCCTTCTCGTAGCGTCCTTTGACCAAGAAACCTTGGGACGTGACAACTGGGAACTGTTCGGCCCAATCGCGGAAATTGTCATTTGAAATCACGCGGCCTTTCTGGCGCGCTGCCGTCTTCAGCAAGTGGGCGTCGGCCGGCTTGCCTTTGGGGGCCACGAAAACGCGCGACCTTGGAAGGCCAAGACGCTTCGCCAATTGCGATGGCCCCAGATAGTGCTGACCGATCAAGTAGCCGACATTCGCGTCAAACCAGACAATCGGCGTCAACTTCGCGTCTTTGACCATTTCAACAACGTGGGCGACGGCATCGATGTTTGGCGTCCCATTGACCCAATACAATACATTCGAACCGTCGATGACGACAGTTTTCCCGGGACGCAGCCCGGACGGCCAGACAATAAGAATAAGCGCAGCCACGGCACAAAGAGCCGAGAAAACAACGCCATTGTTTGCGTTGAAACCCCAAATGAAAGCGCTTGTTGCCCCGGCCAAGAGCGAAAAAAGTAAGAGCGTTAATGGAACACGCATTCTCGCATCATAACTGCGGTTGCAATCTAATCAAATTTGCAGACCCAACTCCGCCCTCTTCTTCTTGGTCATCTTCGCGACCACCAAGCGGTAGCTCTCTTCGATATGCGTCTTCAGCTCACCGTCGCTGATTGCGTCCGCTGCGTAGACTTGCAGCCACTTCATCCCCCGCGACGCCAGATAGGGTGCGGGGCGGATGCCGGGGGCGTCGCCAAGGACCTCGAAGGCGATGTCGCCGACTTTGAAGGTGAACGCGTCCTTGCCGTCGTTCCATCCGCAGATCGCGAAGACCTTGTCGCCGACTTTCCAGACGTCGGCATTGCCCCATTGCACAACGTGGCTCGTGGCCTTCATCGCGCTGCAAAAGACATTGAACTCTTCTCGCGTCACTCGGTTCCCCTTTGGCCTTCGATCACCCGAATGACTTCGGCCGCCCATTCACCAAGAACCGGCACGAAGTCGATCGAGGACAGCGAGTAGACCAGCAGCGAAACCAAGATCGTCGCGCCAACTACCGAACCCAGCCCAAACGCCAATCCGCGCAGGAATGTAAACCAGAGCATCCGACCGGTTGATGCATTGGAGCGCATGAACCAATGAGCGTTCATGCGCGCAACCTCGTCGTTCAAGGCAGTCATTTGCTGTTCCAAGTTGCTCATCGGCGTGCCCTCTTGTTCGGTTCAGGAAGCCTATCATCTGCCAAGGGCACCGGCTATCCTTTGCCCATGACGAAAGACCCGTTCAACCCGGTTGATACCGAGGCTCGCGCGCTGGCGCGGAGTCTCATCGAAAATGCCCGACACGGCGCCTTGGGTGTACTGGACACGGGCGAACCTGTGGTCACACGCGTCGCTCTCGCGCCGGAAGAGACCTCGGTTCTGATCCTGATCTCGGACCTTGCACCTCATACAGCGGCCCTGCGTGCACGTCCCAAAGCCTCGCTTCTCATCGGCGAGCCTGGTAAGGGCGACCCGCTGGCGCATCCGCGCATTACGCTGCAGGTAGAGGCTACTTTTCTGGAAAAGACGGAAAACCTGGCGAAGAGGTACCTTGCCCATCAGCCAAAGGCGCAGCTTTACATCGGTTTCGCTGCCTTCCACCGTGTGCGGCTGTCGATTTTGTCGGGGTTGCTAAACGGCGGGTTTGGCAAAGCGTACAAGCTCGGCGCTAGTGACTTTTCCATCTCGACCTGAGCGCTTCACGCTGCGATCACGCTTCTGCCGTGCGCGTTGACGCAAGCGACAATCGTCCTCACGCTGACCCCAATTTTTAACATTCATTTTTCAGAAGACGGGGCAAAACCCATGTCACTTTTCTTCGGATTAATTTTTACGTTGGCAACCGCGTTGATCGTGATTTCAGGTGACGTTGTTATCAAGACGGCTGCGGATTCCGCGCGGCTGATATCGCTTTATATGGCCGTCGGCATTGTACTTTATGGCGTTTCGGCAATCTGTTGGTACTTCGCGATGCGTCACGTATCGCTCGGACAAGGTGCGGTTGCTTACTCGATGCTCACACTCATCGCACTGTTCGTCATTGGCGCGTTCTGGTTTGACGAAACCATTGGCACCAGGCAGTTGGCTGGAATGGTTTGTGCGTTGGCGGCGATGGCACTGATGAGCGAAACCGCCTGACGATCATTCAAGTGGCGGGCCAACGAACTCTTGACCATGGTCGAGCGCGAAGCGCGCCATGTCTTCTGGATCAGGCTGGCTTCCTTCAGAAAGTGCGTAAAGTTCTCTGACCATGTCTTCGAACGTTCCCGCGGGTGTGAATACATACCGAAGTCGTCCCGGAACGTCGCCGACGTTCTTGAACGCGTGGACCGAGCCCTTTGGCACGAACCCAAGATCACCGGGCTTCATATGATGCCGAACCCCATCAATCTCGACATCGAACTCGCCTTCTTCAAAGAGAAACGTCTCGTCTTGTGCATGATGGATGTGCCGACCCGGCCCTTGTCCGGGTTGCACGATGTCTTCGAACACCGCGTGAGTGCCACCGGTCTGCGCTCCGGAAAGCAGCACCTTAAAGGTTATCACGCCGGGAAAATCAAAAGTGTCAGCATTGGCTGATCTTGTGTGTACTGGTCGCATGGCTTGTTCCAATCGAGTTTCCAAACACTTGCGCCTTCATCCTGGTTGCACAATTCGGATAAACTCAGCACGCACATGTGCAGATTTGCGAAAATCGCAAATTCGCAGAGCAGATTGTGCATTGACGTATCCCTATGTTTGTCGCCGTCTGGACTTTAGAAAGGACTATCAACCATGTCGCTACTCGTTCACTACACCCTTAAATCCGCAGATGACCACGATCACCAAGTGCAGGCCATGCAGGCTTTGGTCGACGGCCTTAAAGCGGAAGGCCACACCAACGTGATCTATTCGTGCTTCACAACGCCTGAACCCACCAAGTTCATCGGGGTGCTCGAATTCGAAGATGATGCTGGAAAACAAGCATTTCTCGATAGCCCAGCGTTCGCGACCTATCGTGAAACGGTGGGGCCGACTTTTGCCAATCCCCCACAAACGACCGAGATCGTTGGAATAGCCTCAACCTTTGGCTGACGATCTGGCGCTAACGCAAAGCAGCGATTAGGCTTCGAAAAAATGCGGAGCTTGGGATGCCTGACTTTCACCTTTTTTCGAACGGGCCACGCCCTGTTGCACCCTTCAGTCACGCCGTGGAAACCGATGGTTGGGTAATTTTAACCGGGCAAATGCCGACTGATCCCAACGCTCCGGACGCGCCGCTTCCCAACGGCATCGAAGCTCAGACCCGACGCGTGATGGACAACTTGACCTTGATCCTGGCTGAAATGGGATTGGATCTACGCCATGTGGTCCAGTGTAGGTGTTTCCTGACCGAGTTTGAGCGCGACTACGACGCGTTCAACACCACTTACAAATCCTATTTCCCTGCCGATCGCCTCCCCGCACGAACCACGGTTGGTGTCACCGCATTGGCCGTTGGAGCACTTGTCGAAATCGACTGTATCGCTCGGCGCGAGTGACAAAAAAACCGACGGAAAATTGGGATGTCTCCGTTCAAAAGGTGATTGCCTCGCACGGAAAGGACCCCCAATGCCCCGTTACCTAGTAGTTGTGGCACTTGCCCTCATCCCCATCTCAGCAAATGCCGCTAACGTACATATCACTGTGCAAAATGATCTGCGTTGCGTTTCGTCTGATGGCCTACCGGATCATGCAACCGGCACCTTTCCGCGGCGAGGCAATCCCCACACCATATCGGCGCAAAACATCAACTTCTGCGTGGATGCGACACCGGACTATTCTGGCACCGCAAAGAACCCGCGGACAATTGGCATTGCCACCAATGGCGTCATCATCCGACCGGGAACGGCTGATTGGTACGATGCCTCGTCTCCGCGTGGGCATTCGCGAGACCGGTCTTCTGGTTGGAACCTAGATGGAATGGGGCCGTCAAACACTCTCGGTCTTGATCAGAACAATGCACACGTCGATCATCGCGGATTGTATCATTACCACGGGCTAGCAGGCAGCCTTGCAAGTGGAACCGGAACACTCGTTGGTTGGGCGGCGGATGGTTTTGAAATTCATTATGTCGGCGAAAACGCCCAATCGAGTTATCAGCTAAAAAAGGGCGCGCGATCCTCCGCACCAGGTGGCGCGTTTGACGGAGAATATGTGCAGGATTTCGAGTTCGTTGCCGGTTCGGGCAATCTTGACGAGTGCAATGGCGCCATGGTCGATGGAACCTATACTTATTTTGCGACCGACAGTTTTCCGTACTTCCCGCATTGCCTAAAGGGCAGCCGCGTGATGGAATTCCGTTAGTCAGAGACGTTTCCAACGCATCTGGCACCAACTATTCCGCTGGAGCCTTGAAATGCCTTTACATGCTTTTGACCACGTAAACATTAGAACTGCCAACCTTGACGCGATGGTCGACTGGTACCGCGATGTCCTCGGACTTTATGCAGGCCCCCGGCCAGATTTCGGCTTTCCCGGCGCCTGGCTCTACCTGCAAAGCGAAGCGTTGATACATTTGGTCGGCGTCGATGATGCGCCTACGACAGGCGGCAATGTGGCGTTGGAACACGTAGCGTTTCGCGCCAAAGGCATGAAAGAATTCCTGGAAAAACTCGAAGAGCTTGGCGTTGATGCACGAATTGCACCCGTGCCGGGTTTGCCGATTGTTCAAGTCAACATTTTTGATCCGGACGGTAACCATATCCATGTCGACTTCGACACGGCCGAAACCTAAGAATCAAATTATTGCCAGCCGCTGTTTGAGAACTAGCTGATTGGTCATGAGAACCGCATTCATAGCTTCACTGATAGTCGCAAGCCCGGCCTATGCATGGGATGTTTCAGCTGAAGGACCACTGTGCCGGCTCTTCCATGACATGGAAGAAGCATCGGTTGATGTGACGTTTGATCCTCGCTCTAACCAGCCCTACTCGATGGTACTGGAAAAAAACGGCGATCCTTGGGAAAGCGCACCAGTCTTCGCAATCAGATTTGACGGCCTTGGCCCGCTCACCATTTCAACTCAGCGGCACAAGTTGTTAGACGAAGGAAAGAAGTTGACTGTGTCCGACAGGGGCTTCGAGAACGTCTTGAAGGGCATCGCCTTTAATCAGATGGCGGTTGCCATGTTGGGCGATCAACAGCTGGTCATCCCACTGATCGGAGCGGCGCCAGCGGTAGAACAATTTCGAAATTGCGTTGTTTCCCCTAGCGCTTAACGGCGTCTGCTCATCAAAAGGTACATCGCCCAACTGCCTATCGCAGCTACTGCCGCTGCCACATAAGTCCACGCCGCTGCGCGCAATACTGTTCGTGCGCCTGCCATCTCGTCCTCACTCGAGATTATTCTGTGTTTCTCCAAATGGTTGAGCGCCCGACGTGATGCATCGAATTCAACAGGTAGCGTGATCAGCGCAAACAAGGACGACGCTCCGAAAAGCAAAGCACCGACCCACATCAATGCCTGTGACCCTACAAAGAACCCGCCGAAGAATATCAGCGGCGCAAAGGTTGACCCAGCTTTGACCAAAGGCACGATGGCCGACCTTGCTTCCATCGGCGCATAATCGTCGGCGTCTTGGATCGCGTGACCGGCTTCATGTGCGGCAATACCTGCTGCCGCAATGGACGGCACCCCATAAACCGCCTCAGAGAGCCTGAGCACTTGGCCGCGAGGATCATAGTGATCACTCAAAACACCTTTGACTGGTTCAATGCGAATGTGGCGCAAGCCCCGCGCATCAAGGATATATCTGGCCACTTGGGCGCCAGTCAGCCCCTGTCTTAGTCGGACCCGCGAATACTTCTGAACTGCCGCCTTCACACCGGCCTGTGCAATCCCGCCCAGGATCATGCCGGGAAGGATCAGAACCCAAATCAAAACGCCATCGAACATTCCCAACATCTACGATGTCTTTTGCTATGCTCCAACGGGAAAGAGGCGGGCTCCCCCGCCTCAGATACCCATCATGGACCCAGAAGTGATTTAGACAGGGCGGTCAGTACGGGCCGTGACGTGAACACGCCCTTGGGTCGCAACTGGCCAAGTGAGCGACACCTGATCCTTGGCAGCCCCAACTTCTGTGGTGACGTATGGCATATGAAAAACATCGGCCCCACCACCGTCAGTGATAGCATTTTCGGTGACAACAGAAGTCACTTCCCGCGCACGACCGCCAAACGGAAGGTACCCCGAGATATCCAGAGTCCATACGTTCGCGACAGATGCCTGATCGAACTGAAGCGTGACCGGATTAATTGTATTTTGCCCGATGCCATTGAACGTATTGCCCGAGAACTCGACATTTCGGGTCAAGCCAAAATCAAGCGAGGCGATGCTGTCATCCAGTTTCTCGATCCGATCCGTCGTTCCGTTCAAAGACTTGAAAGTATTACCGGTCACGGAAAGGCCTTGAATGAAGTGACCGCTTCCAAATGGCTTGAGCACGATCCAGGAAAAGTATGATGCGGCATCATTCACAGTGAAGAT
>JAPPOI010000192.1:1384-8924 GCA_028818055.1 Boseongicola sp. | reverse complement strand
ATCAGTGGCGTCAAGCAGCACCGTGCGTGCACCCGTTGCATTCGCCACATCGCGCATTTTTTCACCGTTCCGAGCAGCCAGTGTCAGCTTATGGTCAGTCGCTAATTCCCTGGCAACCGCAGCTGACAGCCCATCCCCGACACCGATGATCACGGCTTCTGGTTTTGGCATCAACTTCTCCCCCTTTGTCGCCCGCGGAAGCTTGACCCCGGAACGCTAATGACATACGTGGTATCGCGCTATGCGGGCGTTGTGTAGTGGTAAGACCTTAGCCTTCCAAGCTAATGACGCGGGTTCGATTCCCGCCGCCCGCTCCAATCCCACTTTTCCGATGAATCTGTGCCAACATTGCGCCAATAACGTGCGTGCCGACGCGGTAAGTCGCTGAAATACGGTCATTATGCTTTGGAAGTCGATCAACGGTTGCCACAGATGGCAACAGACCCTCAATCCCTGCAGTTTGTGCTAAAACACGGGCCATTGAAGCGCTGCGCATTTTCTTCTGAAGTGACTTGAGAGCATTGACGCACATGCGTATGTGAGGGCAACAGGAGAATTCATGGCTGACGATCTGGCAGAACGGGACTCGCGCGAAAAATCCAAGAATGTGCAATCTCTTGGCGCGCTTTGGCCGTTCTTGAAACCTTATCGAATAATGTTGGCCGCTGCTGCTGCGGCTTTGGTTCTGACGGCGGTCATCTCTTTGATTTTGCCTCTTGCGGTTCGACGCGTCGTAGATGGATTTGAGACTTCTGCAGAAGCACTTCTGGATCAGTACTTTCTAGCATCCTTTGGGATAGCTCTTACCCTCGCTGTTGGTACGGGCTTGAGGTACTATCTAGTCACGCGTCTTGGCGAACGCGTTGTTGCGGATATTCGCATCGCAGTGTTCGATCAAATGATCGGAATGAGCCCTGCCTATTTCGAAAAAATCATGACTGGTGAGGTTCTCAGCCGCATAACAACAGACACCACTCTGATCCTAAGCGTTATTGGCTCGTCGATTTCCGTCGCACTTCGCAACGTTTTGATCCTGCTCGGTGGAATGGTTTTGTTGTTCTACACATCGCCAAAACTTGCCGGGCTGGTTTTGCTTGTTGTCCCGGCGATAATCGTGCCTATCGTACTGCTTGGTCGGCGGCTGAGAACGCTGAGCCGCGAAAACCAGGACTGGATCGCCAACTCCTCTGGATCAGCATCTGAAAGCCTGTTGTCCGCTCAGACGGTTCAGGCATTCACCCACGAAGCTCCATCGCGTGCAGCATTCACCAATGTAACTGAAAAATCCTTTGATGCGGCAAGACGACGGATCGGGACCCGCGCCATACTGACAGTGATCGTAATCAGCTTGGTGTTTGCCGGTATTGTTGCGGTGCTCTGGATTGGTGCGCGAGACGTCAGAGCTGGTGCCATGTCCGTGGGCGAACTCGTTCAGTTTGTCATCTATGCGGTAATGGTCGCAGGCGGGGTGGGCGCTTTGTCCGAAATTTGGGGCGAGCTTCAGCGTGCTGCCGGGGCAACCGAGCGTCTCGTTGAATTGTTGCACGCCGAAGACACCGTGAAAGACCCGGCAAACCCTGCTTCTCTGCCGGCCCAAACCAAGGGTAATATTCGCTTTGATGATGTGACGTTCAGATACCCGGCGCGGCCAGAGGTCGCTGCGTTGCAGGAAATCTCGTTCGAAGTTTCGCCTGGCGAGACGGTCGCCTTGGTCGGACCGTCCGGGGCAGGAAAGTCGACGGTCATCCAGCTTCTGCTGCGTTTTTACGATCCTGATGCGGGCATCATCAGTCTGGATGGTTTGCCTTTGACCGATATGGCACGCGAAGATTTTCGCAAACACATCGCACTTGTGCCGCAGGATCCGGTGATATTTGCCGCGACAGCACGCGAAAACATTCTGTTCGGAAGACCCGACGCAACGGATGCCGAGATTGAGGCCGCTGCAAAAGCCGCTGCGGCCCATGAGTTTCTGTCAAAACTTCCTGACGGATACGAAACGTATGTTGGGGAACGCGGCGTAATGCTTTCGGGCGGCCAGAAACAGAGGATCGCTTTGGCGCGAGCCATTCTGCGCGACGCACCTGTTTTACTTTTGGATGAAGCAACCTCTGCCCTTGATGCCGAGAGCGAACAAGCTGTTCAAGAAGCCGTTGAACGACTTTCGGAAGGCAGGACAACATTGGTCGTCGCGCACAGACTGGCAACGGTAAAAAAGGCCGATCGTATCATCGTATTTGATGACGGACGCATTGTTGCGACGGGCGATCATGACACTCTCGTTGCCCAAGGCGGGCTGTATGCGCGCTTGGCACGGCTCCAGTTCACAGATGGTTTGGCCGCAGAATAACGGTTTTAACGTTGCGTTCCGATTTTTGTGAAAGGTTGCTTCACTCTGTTAAAAAGGCAAAAACCTCTGGGATAATCAATTGGCCCGCGTAAAGCGGACACGGGAGGAGGCCAATATGAGCGACTTTTCTTCAATGGAAGCGCGCAACGCGATTGAGCAAGCAATGCCCTGGGAGCAGCGCCCAGTCGCGAAGTCAGTCTACGATATGTTGACACGAACCAAGGACCGCCACGGCGACCGTCCCGCAGTGTCTTATCAAATCTTGTCCGGTCCAAAGGACAAGGCCGAGACCATGTCGTGGAATACCTTGCATGGGAAAGTAACGCAGGCTGCAAATCTGTTTCGCAAGCTTGGCATCGGTGAAAAGGATGTCGTTGCTTACCTGCTTCCCAATGCGAATGAGACCGTAATCACGCTTTTAGGCGGTTGCGTTGCGGGCATCGCGAACCCGATCAACCCTTTGCTGGAACCCGAACAGATCGGGGCAATTCTGCGCGAAACCGGCGCCAAAGTCCTGGTAACGCTCAAAGGATTTCCAAAAACGGACGTTCCTCAGAAAGCCGCGGAAGCCGTAAAGCTCGCTCCGAACGTGACGACCGTTCTTGAGGTTGACCTGAATAGATACCTGACCCCCCCAAAATCGTGGATCGTGCCTTTGGTTCGGCCCAAAAACCCGGTTTCGCACCACGCTAAGGTTTTGAACTTCAACGAAGAGATTGCGAAGCAAAATACGACGCTTGATTTCGCTGAATCCGAGGACGATCGCGTTGCCGCCTATTTTCACACTGGCGGTACAACGGGCATGCCCAAAGTCGCGCAGCATAAGAACTCGGGCATCGTCTACAATGGATGGCTGGGCGATGAGCTATTGTTCGACGAAACCAGCGTTGTGATGTGTCCGCTTCCGTTGTTCCACGTCTTTGCGTGCCACGTCATACTGATGGCGATGGTAACGTCAGGCGCACACGTCGTATTTCCAACGCCGGCGGGCTACCGAGGCGACGGTGTCTTCGACAACTTCTGGAAACTGGTCGAGCGGTGGAAAGTAACCTTTATCATCACAGTACCAACTGCACTTTCGGCCCTTATGCAGCGGCCGGTGGATGCAGACATCTCAACAGTAAAGACTGCGTTCTCAGGCTCTTCTCCTTTGCCGGTGGAGCTTTACAAACGGTTTGAAAAAGCGACCGGTGTCGAAATTATCGAAGGCTACGGGCTGACTGAAGCAACGTGCCTTGTGTCGATTAATCCGATTGGTGGTTCGAAGAAAATTGGCTCTATCGGTATTCCTTTCCCCTACACAGATGTGAAAATCCTGATGGGAACAACCGACGGCGTGCGCGAATGCAGTTCCGACGAAATCGGAGAGATTTGCGTCTCGAATCCGGGCGTATTCGCCGGATCGACCTATACCGAGCCAGACAAAAACAAAGATCTGTACCACGATTTCGGGAATGCCAGCTATCTACGGACCGGTGATTTGGGTCGGTTCGACGAAGACGGGTATTTATGGATTACAGGCCGTGCGAAAGATCTGATCATTCGCGGTGGCCACAATATCGACCCGGCGGAGATTGAAGAGGTTCTTGCAGGACACGAAGCGGTGGCCATGGTCGGCGCAATTGGTCAACCAGATGCACACTCTGGCGAACTGCCGTGTGCCTATGTTGAACTCGTTGCTGGCGCGAATGTGTCGATTGAAGAATTGGCAAAATTTGCTGAAGACAACATTTCAGAGCGGGCCGCGTTGCCTAAGCACATTGAAATTGTTGAAGAATTGCCAAAAACAGCGGTCGGAAAGGTGTTTAAACCAGATCTCCGTCGTTCGGCCATCACTCGCATCTATAATGCCGCGTTGGCTGAAGCAGGAGTTGGCGCTGAAGTCACTTCGGTGGTCGAAGACAAAAAACGTGGCCTGGTAGCCCGAGTTACCAAGAACGGCGAGGTGGAAGAGGCAAAAGTCTCTGATATTCTTGGAGAATTCACGCGTCCATGGGAATGGGCTGACTGAGTTCACAACACGAAACCGGCGGTCCGCGCCCTGAATTTGCCTTAATTCGATGCGCGGCCGCCCCATTACCGTCAAAAATCCATGTGACCTTTGTCCTATTAGGGACGAGGTTCACATGTACTACGGGTATTTAGGATTGGTTTGTGCGGCGCTTGCAGGCGCTGTTGGCCTGTACTCGGGTTATGGCGTCGTGGCTTCCGGACTTCTTTACGCTGGCTCAGGTGCGTCAGTGATCCTAGCCGCCTTGATCAGCGAAATGCTGTTCGAAGACGCTGATCCGTATATTTAAACCAATCTTCTTCGTTGAGAGTTGATCGCCGATAGTCGTCGGCAGATAAACCTTTTGCGAATTCTCACAAGCCAACTGCAGACATCCTGCAAAAATAGTTTGCAAGCATGACGCTTTTCGCGCTTTCGTCTCATTGAATAGGAGGCGCTCATGAAGACCGTGTCATTCACTCAAATGAAAGACGGCACCAAAGAAGACTATGAGCTTCTGGCCGATTATGAACACGCGTATCAAGCGCTGACAGCCGATCGGGTTTTGGACGAACTTCGGCGACAAGGCGAGGCGACGCTTGAAGGATACAAGATCACCCGTCTCGATCATGGTTTACAATCTGCGACACGCGCCGAGGCTGATGGTGCTGATATCGATTGGATTGTGGGAGCTCTCCTTCACGATATCGGCGATGGTCTTGCCCCGCAAAACCATGACCGCTTTTCGGCGGAAGTCATAAGACCTTTTGTGCGTTGGGAGGTCGCCTGGGTTGTTGAACATCACGGCATCTTCCAGATGATTTATTTCGCCCATCACTATGGCTGGGACAAGAACGCGCGCGACCGGTTCAAAGACCACCCGTGCTTCGACACATGTGCCGCATTTTGCGAGCGTTGGGATCAATCTTCGTTTGATCCAGACTATCCATCTAAATCTCTCGATCATTTTGAGCCCATGGTGCGAGAGGTCTTCGCGCGAAAAGCCTATGATCCTGCTGTCATGCGCGAAGGCGAAGCAATTGGTTTGGGTGATTTGGAGAATTAGGGCTGGTGCTGCTGGGGAGGATTGAACTCCCGACCTCACCCTTACCAAGGGTGCGCTCTACCACTGAGCTACAGCAGCGCTCAACGCCCGGCGGGATACCCACTATTGCTCAGTCACGCAAGCGCAATCTGGACGCTTTTTGACCGGTGCGTTACAGAAACGCCATGAGCAGTTTCTCAAAATCAAATTCAACAAAGAAACCGGCGGCAAGCCGGGAGGATCGGTTGAAAGCCGCCTTGAAAGCGAATTTGCAACGCCGAAAGGCGCAGGCGAACGCGCGTTCGGACAAAAAGGCTACCGATCAAAATCGCGAGGCAAAATAGATGGATTCAATTGTTGTCACAGGTGGCACGCCGCTTAAGGGAAAAATTCCTATCGCAGGGGCGAAAAACGCGTGCCTGACACTCATGCCCGCAACGCTTCTCACCGAGGAGCCTTTGACGCTCATGAATGCGCCAAGGCTTTCGGACATTGGAACGATGACCCTGTTGCTGCAATCGCTTGGTGCCGAAGTGCAAAGCCTACAGGACGGGCGGGTGATCGCGATGGCGTCGCATGGTCCAGTGAACACACTGGCCGAATACGACATCGTTCGGAAGATGCGCGCCTCAAACTTGGTGCTGGGTCCACTTTTGGCACGCGAAGGTCATGCAACGGTTTCTTTGCCTGGTGGATGCGCAATTGGTGCTCGGCCAATGGATATCCATATCACTGCGCTTGAAGCGATGGGGGCGGAGATTGAGCTGAAAGATGGATACCTTCATGCCAAGGCCTCCGGCGGGTTGAAGGGCGCAAAAGTGCCCCTTCGGTTTGCATCAGTTGGCGCAACCGAGAACATCTTGATGGCTGCCACATTGGCAAAGGGAACGACAGTTATTGAAAACGCTGCGCGGGAACCTGAGATCGTCGATCTCGCTGCGTGTCTGACGAAGATGGGTGCGCACATTGACGGAGCCGGTACTTCGACGATTATTATTGAAGGTGTGGATCGGTTGGGCGGAGCCACACATCCGGTTGTAGTCGACCGCATCGAACTTGGGACTTACATGCTGGCGCCAGCTATTTGCGGTGGCGAAGTGGAATGCATCGGCGGGCGCGTTGATTTGATCAAGTCTTTCGTGGCCAAACTGGACGAAGCAGGGATCTCGGTTGAAGAAACCAAAGACGGATTGAAAGTCGCGCGTAAAAACGGCCGTGTCTCGGCTGTCAATGTTCGCACTGAGCCTTTCCCGGGATTTCCAACTGACCTTCAGGCTCAGATGATGGCGCTTCTTTGCACAGCAGAGGGCGTCAGTGTCTTGGAAGAGACGATCTTCGAGAACCGGTTCATGCATGCGCCAGAATTGCTGCGCATGGGCGCCGACATTGACATCTCGGGCGGCACCGCGACCGTAACTGGAGTTGAGCGGCTCAAAGGTGCCCCAGTCATGGCAACGGACCTTCGTGCGTCAGTGTCGCTGATTTTGGCAGGCCTTGCGGCTGAGGGTGAGACGGTTGTTAGCCGTGTCTATCATTTGGACCGTGGGTACGAGCACGTCGAAGAAAAACTGGGCGCGGTTGGGGCCAAAATTGAGAGAGTTTCTAGCTGATGGTTGAAGACGCGAAATTTGCCGATGGTGGCGAGACCCCATTGCGACTTCAAGCGCTTGATGCAGAGGATCTGCAGGTGGTTTCGGCCCTTGCGCAAGATGCTGTTTTCCCCGGTAACGAAATGACTTGGGATCGGAAGGGCAGGCGTTTTGCCGTCCTTCTGAACCGCTTCAGATGGGAAGATCGCGAAAAAGCGGAACGCCAGCACCGCGAGCTGGAGCGCGTCCAGTCTGTTCTTGTTGTCGAGGACGTTTTGCACGTTGCGAGCCAAGGCATTGATCGTGCGGATGCAGACACCGTGCTTTCTTTGCTATCCTTGGAATTTTCCGAAGGCGAGGAGGGTGGCGGAGACGTCCTTTTGACCCTTGCCGGAGACGGAGCCATCCGTTTGACGGTAGAGGCACTGGAAGTGCGACTGGGGGACGTTACCCGTCCGTATCGGGCGCCGTCAGGAACTGCACCGCATCACCCAGAATAGACTTCATGCCAGCTGCTGGCGCAATTTGCGCTTGTCAGCTTGAGCCTACGCACCGGCGTCGATATG
>JAPPOI010000192.1:0-1374 GCA_028818055.1 Boseongicola sp. | reverse complement strand
ATGTGGTGTGGGTCAGAAGGGACCCAAGATGCCACAGTTTCTCAATACTGCCGCAGCAGATTTTGACGAAAAGTTTTACGCGCTTTTGCACGCGAAGCGCGAAGATGCGCCGGACGTTGATGCAACGGTTGCCGACATCATCGCTGATGTTCGCGAGCGAGGCGATGATGCGCTTTTCGAACTTACGGAAAAGTTTGACCGTCTGACGCTGACGCCGGAGACTTTGTCATTTTCGAAAGACGAAATTGATGAAGCCGTGGCGAGGGTATCGCAGGCAGAACGCGAGTCACTTGTCTTGGCAGCTGATCGGATCCGCCGGTACCACCTGCGGCAAATGCCAAAGGATGAAAGCTGGACTGATGCAACCGGCGCTACACTGGGTTGGCGCTGGACACCGGTAGGTGCCGCTGGGCTCTACGTTCCCGGAGGTCTTGCCACATACCCTTCTTCGGTTCTGATGAACGCAATTCCGGCGCAGGTCGCCGGTGTCAAACGGTTGGACATGGTCGTGCCAACACCTGACGGGGCGATCAATCCGCTTGTCTTGCTTGCCGCACAACTGTCAGGGGTTTCACGGATTTATCGGATCGGTGGTGCTCAGGCGATAGCGGCGCTCGCGTATGGCACCCAGTCGATTAGACCGGTGGATAAGATAACAGGGCCTGGAAACGCCTATGTCGCCGCTGCCAAACGTCGTGTGTTTGGCAAGGTCGGAATCGACATGATTGCAGGGCCTTCGGAAATCCTGGTGATTGCGGACTCTGACAATGACCCCGATTGGATTGCAATCGACTTATTGAGCCAAGCTGAACACGACGAAAGTGCACAGTCTTTGCTGATCACTACGGATGCGGCCTTTGGCCGTGCTGTTGCTGAAGCTGTCGAGGCTCGGCTGGAAACGTTGGAGCGGAGGGCCATTGCAGGTCCGAGTTGGCGTGATTTTGGCGCAATCATCACCGTCCGCGACTTGGGTGAGGCTGCGGCTTTAACCGACGAAATTGCACCTGAACACCTTGAGCTCTGCGTGGCCAATCCAGAAGCCTTGTCGGAAAATATACGAAACGCTGGGGCGATCTTTTTGGGAAAATGGACGCCCGAGGCCATTGGCGACTACGTTGGTGGTCCGAACCACGTGTTGCCGACCGCACGTTCGGCAAGGTTCTCTTCCGGTCTTTCCGTGATGGACTTCCTGAAGCGAACGACTCTGGCAAAAATGACCCCAGGTGCTCTTGCTGATATTGGCCCAGCAGCAGAAATTCTCGCGAAGTCGGAAAGTCTTGAGGCGCATGGACTAAGCGTCCGTGCGCGACTTGACCAAATCAACGAGGGAAAGAAATGACCCGAATTGGTCACATCGATATTGATGACAGCGAG
>JAPPOI010000056.1 GCA_028818055.1 Boseongicola sp. | reverse complement strand
GCGAGAGGGTAAGCTGGAGTTCCGTCGACGGATGGAGCAGTTCCAGCACAACGTGATGATTTTCCAACTGTGTCGTCCTGTTTGGCGTCGATGGATGGAGGATGCCGTGTTGTCCGGCGCGCTGGGCATCGCTGATTTTGCGACCATACCGGGGAGATATCTTCCCGCCAAGTGGATCCCGCCCAAATGGGATTGGGTCGATCCTCTCAAAGACCGCAAAGCTGAAATCGAAGCCATCAATGCCGGTCTCAAGTCCCGTTCCGATGTGATCGAAAGCGAAGGATTTGATGCCGAAGAAGTCGATCGGCGCATTGCGGCGGATCGTGCGCGCGAGGAATCTCTCGGGCTCAAGTTTGACGCCGAAGCCACACCGTTATCGGCAGACTCTGTCGAAGAGAACGCGGATCCAAATACCAGCGAGCAGACCATATCT
The DNA here is from genome assembly GCA_028818055.1 of Boseongicola sp. Taxonomy (GTDB): domain Bacteria; phylum Pseudomonadota; class Alphaproteobacteria; order Rhodobacterales; family Rhodobacteraceae; genus JAPPOI01. The sequence continues at coordinate 8,499 of JAPPOI010000056.1, read as the reverse complement.
GCTGCCTAAAGGAATATTCACATGAAAACCTGGTTTACAGCGCGCGCCGAAGAGGGTGTCGCGGAGCTCGTGATCTATGACGAGATTGGCGCTTACGGGGTGCCCGCGAAGGCTTTTATCGAAGAGTTGAAGGGTTTGGGCGACGTCTCAGAGCTGACGCTGCGCATCAATAGCCCGGGCGGGTCCGTGTTTGACGGCATCGCGATCTATAACGCGCTCAAAAGGCATCCGGCCCAAGTCACCGTCACGGTGGATGGCCTGGCGGCTTCCATTGCCTCCGTGATCCTGTGCGCGGGCGACGAAGTCGTCATGCCGAAAAACGCGCTGATCATGGTCCATGATCCGTCCGCCGTGGTTATGGGAAACGCCAGCGATATGCGCTCCATGGCAGACGCCCTCGACAAGATGCGTGACGGCCTGGTCAGCGCCTATCAAGACAAGACGGGCCGCGATCAACCCGACATCACCGCCTGGATGGCCGAAGAGGCCTGGTTCGATGCCAACGAGGCTCTGGAAGCAGGCTTTGCCGACCGCATCGAAGAGCCGATCGCCATGGCAGCGACCTTTGATCTTTCCGGTTTTACCCGCGTTCCGCCTGCCTTGGCGTCGCTTCCCTCAAAAGAACCCACCGACAAAGCCCTCGAAACTACGGAGATAGATATGACCGAGAACCCCACCCCGGAACCGGCTGAAGCCGATGTCGAAAACATTCCGGCTGAAGACAATAAGGCTGAGAGCAAGACGGATGACAACGTCGTGGATCTGGATCAGGTCCGGGCCCAGGAGCGCACAGCCACGCTGGCCTATGTGAGCGAAGTCAACCAGCTCTGCGCGCTTGCCGGATCTCCCGAGATGGCTTCCGGGTTCATTGCCAAAGCGACCTCCACCGAAAAGGTTCGGGCTGCCTTGCTGCAGGCTCGCGCTGAGGAAGATGAGGCGTCTGCCGTCAGCGCCACGGGCCGGAGCCAAACACCGAAGCCCGGGGAGCCCACAATCGATACCGCTGCGATCTATGCGGCGCGCAACAAAACCGCCCGATAGAGGAGTAAGCCATGCCTGTTATGACGGAAGGCCAGCACACTGGCGAATTTATTGTTTCTGAAGGAAACGGCACCATCAGCCGCGAAACCGTGACGATCTTGAACGGTCGCACCCTGGAAGCGGGAGCCATTCTCGGCAAAGTCACCGCCTCCGGCAAATACCGGGAAATCGATCCCGTAGCGACCAGTGGCGCAGAGGCTGAAGACAATAAGGCTGAGAGCAAGACGGATGACAACGTCGTGGATCTGGATCAGGTCCGGGCCCAGGAGCGCACAGCCACGCTGGCCTATGTGAGCGAAGTCAACCAGCTCTGCGCGCTTGCCGGATCTCCCGAGATGGCTTCCGGGTTCATTGCCAAAGCGACCTCCACCGAAAAGGTTCGGGCTGCCTTGCTGCAGGCTCGCGCTGAGGAAGATGAGGCGTCTGCCGTCAGCGCCACGGGCCGGAGCCAAACACCGAAGCCCGGGGAGCCCACAATCGATACCGCTGCGATCTATGCGGCGCGCAACAAAACCGCCCGATAGAGGAGTAAGCCATGCCTGTTATGACGGAAGGCCAGCACACTGGCGAATTTATTGTTTCTGAAGGAAACGGCACCATCAGCCGCGAAACCGTGACGATCTTGAACGGTCGCACCCTGGAAGCGGGAGCCATTCTCGGCAAAGTCACCGCCTCCGGCAAATACCGGGAAATCGATCCCGTAGCGACCAGTGGCGCAGAGGTTGCTGTTGCCGTGTTGTTCGATGCGGTCGACGCCTCCGGCGGCGATGCCCCCGGGATCATTGTTTCGCGGCTTGCTGAAGTTCACGGCGGCGAAGTGATCTGGCCGGGCGGCATTACCGATCCCCAGAAACAAACGGCCATCGATCAGCTGGCCGCTGCCACCATCATTGTTCGATAGGAGAGGCCAATGCCCGCACTCGACGTTTTCAATTCCAATGCATTCTCGATGGTGTCCCTGACGGACTCCATCAACAAGCTTCCCTTTCTGCCGGGACGCGTGGGTCAGCTGGGTCTGTTCCGTGAACAGGGCGTGGCGACCACCTCAGTTCTTGTGGAAGAAAAGGAAGGCTCGCTCACCCTGGTGGAAACCACCGCGCGTGGTGCGCCCGCCGTGCAGAACGCGCACAACAAACGCAAGGCCCGGTCCCTGACGGTGCCCCATATTGCTCTTGAGGACACCATTTTAGCCGACGAGGTGCAGAACCTTCGGGCCTTTGGCTCCGACAGCCAACTCGAAGGGGTTCAGCAGGTGATGAATGATCGCCTGGAAGAAATGGCGCGCAAGCTCGATGCGACGCTGGAGCACTTGCGCATCGGTGCCATCAAGGGGCAAATCCTTGATGCTGACGGCACCTCCGTTCTTTATGACCTGTTTCAGGAGTTCGGGGTCACCCAGCAAACCGAGGTCGACTTCGATCTGGACAACGCCACGCCAGCGGCAGGCGCGGTCAAGAAGAAGTGCCATGACGTCAAACGCAAGATCGAGGATGAGCTGGGCGCAACGCCCTATAACCACATCCATGCCATCTGCGGATCCGCCTTCTTTGACGATTTGGTGACCCATGGTGAAGTGGCCGCCGCCTACGATCGTTACCTGGACGGCCTGTTCTTGCGCGAAGGTCAGGCGCGGGGTTCGTTTGAATATGCGGGCATTGTCTTTGAGGAATATCGGGGCCGGGTTGGCTCGGTTGATTTTACCGACACCAACAAGGCGCATTTCTTCCCCGTGGGCGTGCCCGGGCTGTTCCGCCAATACAACGCACCTGCGGATTTTGTCGAAACGGTCAATACGATCGGGTTGCCCCGTTACGCCAAGCAGGCCCCCGACACCCAGTTTGGTCGGTGGGTTGCCTTGCATGCCCAATCCAACCCGCTGCCGATCTGCACCCGTCCGCGTGTGCTGATGAAGGGCAAGCGCACCTGATCTATCGGCAAGCTTTTATGTTCACGATTATAGATGAAAGAATAAGGCGGCCTTCGGGTCGCCTTTTCTATGTGTGCCATGACCAATGCCTTTTATGTCGCCATGGATCACTTGTTTGCAGATCCGATCCTCGCCCGGGCAGCAGTCTATCGTGCCCAAGGTAATGATCCGGTAGCCGTTCGCGTGATCGCTCGCCGGGCTGATCAGGTGATGGATTTTGGCGATACCCGCGTCCATACCGGGAATTCCTTGTTTGATGTGCTGGTGTCTCAAGTTCCGGAGCCAATCGCTGGAGATATTCTCGAAGTTGATGGCGAAACCTTCGTTGTCCAGGGCGAGCCGATGCGTGATCAGGAACGGTTGGTTTGGACCCTTGATGTGAGACCTTTTTGATATGTCCCTGTCAGGCTTACAGCCTTCCGCGCCTCTTCCATGAAACTCGACGCATCACTGGTTGGATCTCTGAAAGCGGATATGCAGGCGGAGATGCGGCGAATTGAGCGCGGCATTGCCGATGGTGTCAAAGAGGCAGGCGACGGTCTCAAGAGAGCTTTGCGTAAGCAGGTGGTTACGGCAGGTTTGGGGCCAAAACTGGCGAAAACCTGGCGGAGTCGCGCCTATCTTAATAAGGGGCACAATGCTGCCAGCTTGGTTTGGTCAAAAGCTCCCCAGATTGTTCGAACCTTCGATGCAGGGGCGGTGATCAAAAGTAAATCCGGCTTTTGGCTGGCGATCCCGACGCCCGCCGCTCCCAAACGAGGGGTTGGCGGCAAACGGATCAGTCCGTCGAATTTTCCTGAGCATCGCTACGGGCCACTTCGATTTGTTTATCGGCGTGGTCGCCCGTCACTTCTCGTGGTGGACGGTGTGCGTATCAACAAGTCAGGCCGGGTCGGTCGTCGCGCCAAAGGCGGAGCGTTTACCAAGACCGGTCGTATGAAGCAGGGCATGACCACGGTGGTCATGTTCATCATGGTGCCGCAGGTGCGGCTCAGAAAACGACTGGATGTGAAGCGAGAGGCAAAGCGCTGGGAACGGCAACTGCCGAGGCTAATTGGTCGGGAGTTGTAGTCAGATTGAATTAGGCAACGTCGTCGACCAACTCCACTCGGAGGCGTTTACCTAGTACTGCGGCTGCCTTGTCCATGGTCAGCAGAGTTACCGAAGGATTGTCGGGATCGAGAAAACGGTCGAGGGCTGCGCGGCTGGTGTGCATCCGCCTGGCCATTGCAGCCTTGCTTAGTTTTTCGTCCTCCATGGTCTGAGTAACCTGCCAAGCCAAGGTGCGTTTGACTGCGATGGCATGAGCTTCGGCGAGGAGACCTTCCTCTTCGAGGAGGTCATCCAACGCAGAACCAATATGAGGGTTGTTATCTTTGCTCATGAAGGTTTCTCCAATTTGCGTTTTCGTTCCAATGCCAGGTCAAGTTCCGACTGAGGCGTTTTCTGGGTCTTTTTGATGAAGCCGTTCAGCAACACCATTTGGCCATCGGAGATACAAAATAGAACGCGGGCAATGCGGTTGCCGAGATTGGTGCGCACTTCGAAGAGCCCGTGCTTCATTGGCTTGCATGTGGGCATTCCGATTGGCCAACCGAATTCGACTGTTTTGACATCAGTTCCGATGCGTAACCGATCCTCTTTATCCAAGCGTTTCAGCCAATCTCTAACCGGCTCCGAGCCGGTTTCAGATTGATAGAAAACGGCCTGGATGCGCTTCAGCTGATCAGTCATAGGGAAATGTACCAAAAATGGTACTGCGAGGCAATTAGAAATACATGGCTTCCAAAACAGAACAGCTCCTGGAGGCCGTAAAAGCACTGCTCGTATCCGTTCCCAATGTCAAAGTCGAACGGAACACGGCGTTACCGGAGAAAATCCATGCTGGCGGCCTGATTGTGCTGCGAGATGGCAACCCCGGTGACCCCGAACAGGCCCTGGGTGGTTTCGGCAGCGTCTATTACAGCCAGGATGTCGAAATCGAAGTCTACGTTGAGGACGGCGATGCCGCCACACGAGACACGGCCTTCGACACCCTTCTCCAGCAGATTGGATCGGTGCTTGATGCCGACCCGACCCTCGGCGGCCTTGCCTTCGGCATGACCTATGGCCGCCCCGAAGTTCACACCGAAGCGGTTACCGGTGCACCTGCCATCAAGGCTGGGACTCTCACGGTGACCATCGAATTCGAGACCGACAGCCCGCTTGGCTAACGCGCCCCCTGGTCAATTCCCATTCATTTATTGGGGGCTGACCAAAACCCAACATCAGGAGACACCACATGTCGCGAGCCTATGGTTCGAGCGCAACACTGCTGCTCAAACGAGAAACCGCCTATGGCACATCGCCGTCCGGCGATTACATCCGAATGCCGTTCAACAGCGTCTCTCTGGGTTCCGAACAGGGCCTGATTGATGACCCGGTGCTGGGTCAAGGTCGTGATCCGCTGGCTCCCCTGCAGGATGTGATCAATGACGAAGGGGACATTACCGTTCCCATGGATCCTCGCTATCTGGGTATTTGGCTCACCGGTTTATTTGGGGACCCTGCCTCCACCGATAATCTGGATGGCACCTTCGATCATGTTTTTGCGTCGGGCTCTGACGTTCTACCCAGCTATTCCCTTGAAGTCGGCATGGGTCAGGTCCCGGCCTATTTCATGCACGCAGGCGTGGTTTTCAATTCCATCGCCCTGGAGTTTCAGCGCTCGGGTGCGGCGGCAGCCACCATCAATGCCGTGGCTCAAGGTGAGAGTCGCTCGGCGACCTCGCAAGGCGGCACGCCCAGTACCTTGGCTTTTACACGTATCAGCCAGTTTCAGGGTTCCATCACCAAGGCTGGGCAGCCTGTCGGCAATCTGACCGGGGGATCGCTTACCTACGCCAACAATCTCGAGAAAATCGAAACCATCCGTTCCGACGGATTGATCGATGGGGCTGACCCGACAGTGGCTGCACTCACGGGGCGCATCGATGTGCGTTTTGCTGACACCACGCTGATTGACGCGGCCTCCAGTGGCACGCCGGTGGATCTGGAGTTTGGTTACACCATTGGCACGTCCAGTGTCGTATTCGCTGCCCATGAAGTTTACCTGCCCAAACCAAAGCTGGCTGTCGAGGGGCCCGGCGGTGTTCAGGCGAGCTTTGATTTTCAAGGGGCCAGGAATGACGCCGCAGGTCGCATGCTGACGGTGACCTTGGTCAACGATCTGGATGGGACGGTGTACGCATGATCAGCTTGAAATCCCAGAGCGAGCCATACGACATTGAGCTTCCTTACGGCATCACGGTCACGGTGAAACCCCTGACCACGGCAGGCATGGCCGCTGCACAGGCTGCCGCCCGGCGTCGTGTCGAGAGCCTGGAAGCCCAGGTCGCGGAACGCAAAGAAAGCGGTTTGTCCCTCGAAGGATTGCCGGAATTGAGTATCGAGGGTGAGCGTGACGGTCTGTTCCAGGATTTATTGATCAAGGAACTGGCTGTCCGGCACATTACGGGCTGGTCCGGCATTGAAGACGACCCGGAGATCAATACGGAAAACATCGCTGCCGTGATGTCGCTTTATCCTGTCGGAGAGCGGTTCTTCCAGGAGTTTACCCTCAAACAGGTGTTGCTCAACGCGGCAAAAAACGGATCAGGGCTCTCTGCCGTTGGCACTTTCAGCCAGGCGGAGGGCCCGGATATTGCCAGGGGTGCAAAACCGAGCAAGCGCCCTGTTCAAAAGGGAAAGTAAAACCAGGCGAACGCCTGTGCCCGTATAGCGAACACGGATTTCAATCTCTTGAAGAACACCAGGCCTGGGATGTGTTCCTCGCCTGCATGGGACAACTGCGCCTGGCTCCTTCCGGGCATGCGACCGGCATCGACATGACAGCAGCTCTGGGAATTGCGGAAGCGCGTGGATGTGATCTCGCCGTCGCATCCGAACTTTTGCAGGCAGCGGAAACGGGACTGATTGAAGCCATGAATGACCAAGAGGCGAGGAGTGCCGAAGGTACGACATGGATCAAAAAGAAGGATGCTGACTGATGGCCAAGGCCAAACATACCTATGCAGTCCGCTTGGCCGTTGAAGGCGGCAACAAGGTCAAGGCTGAGTTGGTGTCTGTCGGCGAAAGTGGTGAGCGCTCGCTCAAGAAAATAGATCGCGCCGGTGGCAAGGCCTCGCGTGGTCTTTCCAATTTGACCGACCGCGCCAAAACCCTGCGTATCGGCATGAGTACCCTCGGCGGTGCTCTGGCCGGTGTCGCTGCGGCAGGTGGTTTAGCCACTTTGATTAATAGATCCATCAGTGCCGCTGATGTTATCGGCAAGACCGCTGACAAAATCGGTGTCGGTGTCGAGGCCCTGCAGGAACTGCGTTATGCGGCCCAGCTCGCTGGTGTCGAGCAACGCACCATGGATATGGCCTTGCAGCGGTTTACCCGACGTGTGGCGGAGGCCGCTAAGGGAACCGGTGAGGCCAAGCAGGCGCTCTCACAGATGGGCATCGCGCTGAAAGACCAGCACGGTAACATTCGGCGCTCCGAGGATTTGCTCAATGACGTGGCGGAGGCCTTCAAGCGCACCTCCGACCCTGCGGAACGGTTGCGGTTGGCTTTCAAGCTGTTCGATAGCGAAGGCGTGGCCATGGTCAACATGTTGGTTGGCGGCGCAGAGGCGTTGGAAGCCACCCGTCGCCATGCCCGCGACCTCGGCATCGTGCTTGAGGAAGACCTGGTCCGGAACGCCGAGAAGGCCCGCGATCAGTTGGACACGTTAGGCAAGGTGGTTTCCGCCAACCTGACCCGGGCCATGCTGGACCTGGCTCCGGCGATTGCCGACGTCTCGTCCGGTTTGTCGGATCTGGCGGCTGATGCCGGTGTTGCTTATGAGCAGATCAAGCTGGCCCTGCAAGGAGACTTCAATTTCGAAGGACTGTCGAAGCGGTCAACCCGGCGCATCGTCGAAGAACGGCGACGAGAGTTGCAGGAGATCGCCCGTGAACTAAAGGAAATCGGCGGCGTCGGTTTCCTTGACGATCCCATTGCCTGGGGCCGCAAGGTCGCTCTTGAACGTCGATTGCAGGAACGCGTGGCGCAATACCGCCAATGGTCAACCAAACTCGCCTTGATGCAACACCGGGACGGGAAAGCGGCTCCAGTTGCGCCCGACAACGCCTCGACGCCAGATAACGTTGAAGCGGATATCAAGGGTGCACAGGATCGTGCCCGACGCATTGCCCAGATCGAAAAGGACCTGCAAAGGCAGTTGTTCGAGGCTTCTCACGAGGGCGCAGAGCGCATCCGTGCTGAATACCTCCGCCTGGTCACCGAGATGCAGTCTCTGATCAAACCGGATGGCAGCAATCTGGAACAGGTCGGCGAGATTATGGCACAGGCCGCCGCCGTTCGGGATGCCAAGCTGGCGCGTCTGGCGGCCAGGGAAGACGAAATTGCCCGCCGTCGAACTGACGCCAATCGCAAGATTGTTGAAGGGTTGCGCGATGAACGAGATGAACTCGCCATGACCGATCGGGCGCGGTTTGTCTCTC
>JAPPOI010000005.1 GCA_028818055.1 Boseongicola sp. | reverse complement strand
GGCGAAGCTCAGCTCTTTGAAGATGCCGCTGGAGGGTGTGTTGAGCGTTGATGACGTCATCGCAATAATGACGTCGCGGACCTTTACCCGTTCTTGCATGCCGCCGCAGGAACCGATGCGGATCAGGGTTTTTGCGCCATAATCCTTGATAAGTTCATTTGCGTAGATTGAAAGTGACGGCATGCCCATGCCCGATCCGTGAATGGTTACCGGATTACCCTTCCAGGAACCGGTGAAGCCCAGCATACCCCTGACTTCATTGACTAATTTTACATCTTCAAGAAAGGTTTCGGCTGCCCACTTCGCACGATAGGGGTCGCCAGGCATCAAGACGGTTTCAGCAATCTCGCCGGGTTTCGCGCCGATATGGATGGTCATGGCAGGCTCTCCGTTCGTGGCAGTCACATGTCGTTAATACCACCGGGCGTATATCGTGTGGTACGTTTTGTACACGTCCAGATGGGCATTTGTGGCGTTTTGTACATGTTTCGGAACGCACATCTTAACGAGAGGTTTTCGCGCGAGTCGATCACCTTGATCATCCTCGCTTCGCCCTCGACACCCGCGCTGGTCTGGGTTTCAATGCCGGTTCACACGCCCCATCGAGACCGACCGTGACTCCGCTGACTATCGACAACCGGACCGCCCGCGCGCTGTGGCTAAATGCGCAAGGATTGGCCACCAACCCGACCGGCAAGCTTGATCTAAACGCGATGATCGAGAAGCTTGGCTTCGTTCAGCTTGATACCATTCAGGTCGTGTCACGTGCACACCACCACATCCTCTGGAGCCGCAACCAGAACTATCGCGAGCCGATGCTCGACAAATTGCTGGCGCGCGACCGCGCGATCTTCGAACACTTCACTCATGATGCGTCCGTGATCCCGATGGCGTTCCTGCCAATGTGGCAACGCCAGTTTCGCCGGAAGAAGGCGGAACTGGACCGTTCAGGGTGGATGAAGAATTTGCCCGACGCAGATGGCCGGGCCGAGATCCGCGACCGCATTGCGCGCGAAGGCTCGCTTTGCACGAAAGATTTCGAAACCGACACCCCGCGATCGGGCGAGATGTGGTCGCGTCCGCCGCACAAGCTGGCGCTTGATTACATGTGGTATGCGGGCGAACTGGCAACCTGCCATCGCGTCAACTTCACGAAGTTCTACGATCTGGCCGAACGTGTCTTCCCGGAGCATCTGGCAAACGCCAAGATGCCCGAAGATGAACAAGTTGATTGGCTCTGCACCGCCGCACTCGACCGACTGAGTTTCGGCACCCACGGCGACATCCAACGCTTTTGGGATGCGGTCGGCAATGAGGAAGCGAAAGACTGGGTGGCGCGCCAGCACAATCTGGTGTCCGTCAAAATCGGCACCGCCGACCGCGGTATGGTCGACGCCTTTGCGCCCGCGGACATCGAAGAACGGATCGCGCGCGTGACTGCGCCCACCAGCCGCCTGCGCATCCTTAATCCTTTCGATCCCGTCATCCGTGACCGCGCGCGACTTAGCCGGCTATTCGGCTTCGATTATCGCGTAGAAATGTTCGTGCCTGCCGCCAAGCGCATCTGGGGCTACTACGTCTTCCCGATCCTTGAAGGTGACCGCTTTGTCGGGCGGATCGAGGTCAAGGCGGACCGCAAAGCGTCGATCTTGCGCGTTGAGAAGCTGTGGGTCGAGCCGAGGGTGCAGTGGACGGCAAAGCGCAACGACAAGCTAAAGGCCGAGCTGGACCGGATGCGGCGGTTTGTCGGCGTAGAGCAAGTTGAAATGGCGGGATGAGGCATTGGGTGACGAAGTTCAGCTTCTTGCAAAGGACGACCGTTGCCGGACAAGCTTGACTGTCGATGCAGATCTAGGTTTTCGCCACAATCTTTGAGCAGGCCACTTTAATGGATCGAAAGTGACGGCTTTCCTTGCTTGAGCCGAATATTTTCACTGGATTACCCCTTCAAGAGCCGGCGAAAGCTAGCATCCCTCTGACTCCATTAACAAATTTTACGTCTTTGGTAAGAGTCTCGACGGCCCATTCCACGCGGTATGGATCGCCTGGCATCAGCGTGGGTTCGGTAAACCCTTTGGGATATGCGCCCGTGTTGGCTGTCTTTTGACGCCTCAATTCAAACCGAGTCTTTGCCACGAAACCGCCAGATTGCTGAAACTACAATGGGGCAAGCGAAAGGACATTTGCGATGTTTGGATTGTTTAAAAAGTCAGAGCCGAAAGGACCTGAGTTTGAGCATTGGATTGTGGCGCAACTGAACGCGCGGGTGCAGCCCATAGATCGGGGCGAATACTTCGAGGATCCGCTGAATGATGCTATGCAGGCGTCAGGTTTAGGTGAAGTCACCGGTGGTGGCACGATGATGGCTGGCGATCCAGATGGAATCGAATTTGTAGACGTCGAAGTTAACGTTAGTGCCATCGACGACCAGACCAAGTCGAAAATCATTGAGGTGCTTGAAAGGCAAGGCGCCCCCATCGGCTCAAAGCTGAAGATTGACGGTGAAGACGATGTCCCATTTGGCAAGTTAGAAGGACTTGGGATCTACTTGAATGGGACGGATCTGCCGGACGAAGTCTATGAAAACAGCGATACCGACGAGCTTGTTGAAACGCTCGATAAGATGATGGGAGACGCCGGCGACTTTCGCGGATTCTGGCACGGGAATCTTGAGACAGCGCTGTACTTCTATGGTCCGTCATTTGACGACATGCTTTCGCGCGTGAAGGCCCATTTGGACAGCGACCCGGCTTGTGAGAAGTCGCGCTTGGTTCGTATCGCCTGATTATTCGGCGGCTACCGGCTCTGGGTCGGCGAGCGCGACGATGTCGAACATGATGCGGTTCAGCTCAAAGTCTTTGGGCGTATAAACGCGCGCAACACCCATCGCCAAAAGCCGATTTGCATCGTCGTCGGGAATAATGCCGCCTACGATCACCGGCACTTCGCCTAGACCTGCGTCACGCATTTCGGTCAGCAATTCTTCGATCAGGGGCATGTGACTGCCTGACAGGATTGAAAGGCCAACCACATGCGACCCGTTCTCTTTCGCGGCAGCTACGATTTCCGACGGTGTCAGGCGAATGCCTTCGTAAGTAATGTCCATCCCGGCATCGCGGGCGCGGCTTGCGATTTGCTCGGCACCGTTTGAGTGGCCATCAAGCCCTGGTTTTCCAACAAGAAACTTCAACCTCTCACCCAAACGGGCGGATACGGCGTCGACGGCTTCGCGCAATTCATCCAGGCCTTCTGTTCTGTTTGACGGTGCACGCGCAACGCCAGTTGGCGCCCGGTATTGTCCAAAGACGCCGCGCACGATGTCGCCCCATTCACCGGTTGTCGCACCGGCTTTCGCCGCGGCCACGGATGCTGGCATAATGTTGGCGCCGCTCTGCGCTGCCGCCCGTAACTCGGCAAGAGCCGCCTTCACCGCCGTTTCGTCACGTGCTGCGCGCCAGGCGTCCAGTCGTCCGATCTGATCCGCTTCAGCTTCGGCGTCGGCCACCATGATGGCTTCGGGTCCGCTGGTCAGCGGTGAAGGCTCACCGTTCTCAAAGCGGTTCACGCCGACAACTGTCGTTTCGCCACCTTCAATGCGCCCGATCCGTTCCGCGTTGCTTTCGACCAAGCGCATCTTCATGTATTCGATGGCTTCCACGGCACCGCCCATTGCATCGATGTGGGCCAGCTCCGACTTCGCGCCTTCTTTCAATTCAGCGACTTTTCTTTCGACAGTCGGGTTGCCGACAAACAGATCGTCGTACTCAAGAAGGTCGGTCTCAAAAGCAAGGATCTGCTGCATGCGCAGCGACCATTGCTGATCCCAAGGCCGTGGCAAGCCAAGTGCTTCGTTCCACGCCGGCAATTGGACAGCGCGCGCACGGGCGTCTTTCGACAAGGTGACAGCAAGCATTTCCAGAAGGATGCGGTAGACGTTGTTTTCCGGCTGCTGCTCGGTCAATCCGAGCGAATTAACCTGAACACCATAGCGGAACCGACGGTACTTCGGATCCTCGACGCCGTAGCGATCTTCGCAGATTTCGTTCCAAAGTTCCGTGAAGGCGCGCATCTTGCACATCTCGGTGACGAAGCGGATGCCTGCATTCACGAAGAACGAGATGCGTCCGACCATGGCCGGGAAATGTTCTTCAGGAACCTTTCCTTTCAGGTCGTCCAGAACAGCCGTTGCCGTCGCGAGGGCAAAGGCGAGTTCCTGTTCCGGCGTCGCACCTGCTTCCTGTAGATGGTAGGAGCAGACGTTCATCGGGTTCCACTTTGGAAGATGTTCCCGCGTCCAAGCCGCGACATCTGTGATCATCCGCAGCGATGGAGCAGGGGGGCAGACGTAAGTGCCACGACTCAGATACTCTTTGATGATGTCATTCTGAACGGTGCCCTGCAGCTTCGAGACATCCGCGCCTTGTTCCTCGGCAACTGCCACGTAAAGGGCCAGCAACCACGGGGCCGTGGCGTTGATCGTCATCGATGTGTTCATTTTTTCAAGAGGGATGTCGTTGAACAAGGTCCGCATATCGCCCAGGTGCGCGATCGGAACGCCGACTTTTCCAACTTCTCCACGCGCCAGACGATGGTCGCTGTCGTATCCAGTTTGCGTCGGCAGATCGAAGGCAACAGACAGGCCCGTCTGGCCCTTGGCGAGGTTCCCGCGATACAGCTCATTTGATGCTTTGGCCGTGGAGTGGCCCGCATAAGTCCGGAAAAGCCAGGGTCGATTTTTCTGCGTCTGCGACATAGGAAACCTTTAAGCAACAATATTTCGCTTTAGCACTGATTAACGAAAGGAAATGTCACTGTCAATTCGCTGCAACGCGGCGAAGGCTTTTGTTTTTGTGCCGAATGAAGTGCGTTAGTCTGGTGGCTCAAACGGGGGACAAATCGATGGTATTTTTTTTGGGCCTGCTAAAGGTTGTACATTTTTTCGCGCTGTTTCTTGGCGGAGGATCCGCTTTCGGAATGGCGGTAATTGGTATGACCGCGCCGACTGTGTCGACTGAACATCACCAAACGCTCGCAGCGATGGCGAAGAAGTTCAAAATAATCAGCCATACGGCTATTGGCCTTTTGCTGCTATCTGGCTTGTTGATGGTCATTTTTGGCGGGTACTTTCCAGGAGTATCTGCGTGGTTCTGGGTGAAGATGCTCGCGCTCGCGGTGCTCATTTTTGGAATCATCCAAGCTGGGAAATTTGCGGCAATAGCTCTCGAAGGTGATGCAGCCGCCGGAGCGCGCGCCGAGATGTTTGGCAAAATGAACATTGCTGCACTGGTGGTCATCTTGATCGCGGCAGTTCTGGCATTCGGGTAGGGCGCAATAGCTGATAGACGCGAACGCTAAAGACTGACAATTTGCCGGAATGTTCGAAACCGTAGAGCTTCCATTCTGGCTGCTGTTGTTGGTCCTGCTGTTCGCAGCGGTCACGGCGTCGACGCATCTGCTATTTCCATCTGTCCGCTGGTTTTTTCGCCGCCGGGCCGAGCGACTTGTCGCGCGGCTGAATGAGCGTCTGGATCGTCCAATTCAGCCGTTCAAGCTGCTAAGGCGTCAGGACATGATCCAACGGGTCATATACGATCCAGAAGTCGTCCGTGCTGTCGGCGAGTACGCCAGCGTTCATGGTGTTCGTGAGGATGTCGCATTTGAAAAGGCGCAGGACTATGCGCGGGAAATTGTTCCGTCTTTCAGTGCGACCGCCTATTTCGGAGTGGCTATTCGCTTGGCACGGTGGCTGGCAACCTGGCTTTTCGATGTTCGGCTGCGGAAAATCGACGAGAAAGCACTCAGCGATATAAACCCAAACGCCACGGTTGTTTATGTCATGAACCACAGGTCGAATTTCGACTATGTGTTGGTGACATATCTGGCCGCCAGCCAGTCCGCGTTAAGCTATGCCGTCGGTGAATGGGCCCGCATCTGGCCTTTGTCCCGACTAATCAGAGCCATGGGGGCCTACTTCATCCGGCGAAGATCCGATGATGCTTTATACAGAAAAGTGCTTGGTTCTTACGTCCAGAAAGCAACAGAGGCCGGGGTCGCCCAGGCTGTTTTCCCTGAAGGTGGGCTATCACGAGATGGCAAAGTCGGGCCTTCGAAGTTGGGCATACTGAGTTACATCGTGCAGGGCTGGCAGCCTGATGGGCGTGAAGTAATCTTTGTGCCGGTTTCTCTAAACTACGACCGCGTTGTCGAAGACCGGGTACTCGTATCTGCAGGCCGCACTGGCAGAAGAAAGTTTCGCGGCTCCATTCCCGAAGGCATCAGGTTTTCTTTCAGATACTTTTGGCGACGCATTCGCGGCCGTGTTGGTCGCTTTGGTGAAGCAGCCGTTACATTTGGTGCCCCTGTGTCTTTGTCGGAGGTGGCAAGTTCTACGAAAGGCGACCTGGTCGCCGAGTTGGCGGAAAAGCTTCGCTCAGACGTATTGGCGACCGTCCCGGTGGTGACCGTTCCACTTATATTGCTTGCGATGCGCAATCACTCAGAGCCGATGACAGTGAAGCACATTAGAACCGCCATCGAAGAGTTGGTTGATGATCGGCTTAACCGTCCGTTGGCCGCTGGCAACGAGATTCCTTCAGAAGCCTCCATTCAGGACCATTTGTCGGTGCTCGAAATGCGCAAGATTGTCGCGAAAACCGGTGACTCGTATGCCATCGAGGATGATGAACTGGGAGAGTACTACACCAACTCTTTGCAGGGTCGTTTTCACTAACAACCCCACGCAACCTCGCGCTGCATTGCGGCAGATCTCGGACGAATTCGGTTCGTGAAATCTGTCTTTCTCTTGCGGCGGATGCCGAGTGCTCACTTTCATGAAGACATAAAATTTCAATTTAGGGCAAAAATTATTTGCAAAGTTACTTTGTGGATAATATCTCCTGTTGTCGAAGGGCGGCGATTCTGCGCCGCAGCGTGTGCCTCAGGAGAGTGAAATGGCTTTGGATACGGATGCGGGACAAATGACTTACAATGCACCAATCAAAGATCTGTACGACGTAGGTGAAATGCCGCCATTGGGGCATGTGCCAGAGAAGATGCATGCTTGGGCCATTCGGCGTGATCGGCAAGGTGAGCCTGATCAGGCATTCCAGCAGGAAGTCGTGCCGGTCAAGAAGCCAGACAGCCACGAGGTTGTGGTTCTCGTGATGGCAGCCGGTGTGAACTACAACGGCATTTGGGCAGGTCTTGGCATTCCAATCAGTATGTTTGATGTCCACGGCGCGGACTACCACATCGCAGGCTCGGACGCGGCAGGCATCGTTTGGGCCGTTGGCGAGAAAGTGAAACGTTGGAAGGTTGGCGACGAGGTTGTCATCCACTGCAATCAGGACGACGGCGACGACGAAGAGTGCAATGGTGGCGATCCAATGATGTCGTCCAGCCAGCGGATTTGGGGATACGAAACCCCGGACGGCTCTTTCGCACAGTTCACAACGGTGCAGGCGCAGCAGCTCATGCCGCGGCCCAAGCATCTGTCTTGGGAAGAGGCGGCGTGTTACACGCTCACGCTCGCGACGGCCTATCGCATGTTGTTTGGCCACCATCCTCATGAATTGAAGCCGGGCCAGAATGTTCTGGTTTGGGGCGCATCTGGTGGCCTGGGTTCCTATGCCATCCAGTTGGCAAACACTGCTGGCGCAAACGCAATTGGTGTGATTTCGGATGAAGACAAACGCGACTTCGTCATGGGCTTGGGCGCGAAAGGCGTCATCAACAGAAATGATTTCAAATGCTGGGGTCAGCTGCCGACGGTGAACACACCCGAATACAAAGAGTGGTTTGCCGAGGCCCGCAAATTTGGCAAGGCAATCTGGGACATCACCGGAAAAGGTGTGAACGTCGACATGGTGTTCGAGCACCCCGGAGAGGCGACGATGCCGATATCGTCTTTCGTTGTGAAAAAGGGTGGTATGGTTGTCATTTGTGCCGGTACGACCGGATACAACCTGACGATGGATGCGCGGTACGTTTGGATGCACCAAAAGCGCATTCAAGGTAGCCACTTCGCGCACCTCAAGCAGGCGGCTGCAGCGAACCAACTTATGGTCGAGCGTCGGTTGGACCCGTGTATGTCCGAGGTGTTCTCTTGGTCTGATATTCCAGCGGCCCACATGAAAATGCGGGCAAATGAGCACAAGCCGGGCAACATGGCGGTTTTGGTCCAGGCACCGACCACGGGCCTAAGAACCTTTGAAGACACTTTGAACGCGAGTGTTTCGTAAATAGAAACAAACTGTTTCCCTCTATGATTCGCGTCGGAGCCCGCTCCGGCGCGATTTTTTTTGCCTGTCTGAATAGTCAGGTTCGTTCAAATTCAATGGCTTGTGCCAGTAAGGCTCACCATTTCGGGGGAGTTGAAAGCAGTGAATTTTTAGGAATTCGAATGCATGCTAAGGTTGTATTAATGCTTCGTTAACCTTTGAAAAAGAGAGTCATTATGCCAAATGAATGGATACTCGATGTACTGGCCGACCTGACTGAATTTGCTAGGAAAAATGAGCTTGCCCGACTTGAACGGCAGCTGATTTTGGCACGGGATGAGGCAACTAAGGATTTGACGTCGACCCAGATGTTTGCGCGCGGGACTGCACATCAGGGGTTTGAACATGCTGGAATCATTTATCGAGCGAATTCAGGGGGTGCGAACACTTGATGAACTGAACGACTATGTCGTGTCGCTAAGGGACACTCTGGAAGTCGAACACATCGTGTACCACTCGGTAAACTCGACCGGGGAACAATACGCGGCGCTCACGTATTCTCCTGAATGGGTAGGACGATATCTCGACCAAGATTATGCCCGCATCGATCCTGTCGTTCAGGCCTGCTATCGCCGGTTTCACCCAATTGAATGGAAAAGACTGGATTGGTCACCGAAGTCCGCAAAAAACTTTCTGGGTCAGGCGATCGATGCTGGTGT
>JAPPOI010000230.1 GCA_028818055.1 Boseongicola sp. | reverse complement strand
TATCGGCTTGGTGCGGGGAATGTCGTTGGCCATCTTAGTACGCTCCCGCGTTGTCTATATCGAAGTTGTAGAGGCTTCGTGCCGATCCATAACGTTTGAACTCTTCAGGCTTTGCGTCTGACCCAGCTGACGCCAGCAATTCGGTCAACTCTTCCAAATGTTCAGGTCGCATCTCTTTCTCAACGCAGTCAGCGCCGAGGCTTTTGACATTGCCGCGCACGTACAACCGGGCCTCGTAAATGCTGTCGCCCAACGCATCACCGGCGTCCCCGCACACAACCATGCGGCCAGCCTGCGCCATGAATGCCGACATATGCCCAACGTTCCCGTGGACAACGATGTCCGCGCCCTTCAGCGAGATGCCGCAGCGAGACGAGGCATTGCCTTTAATGACCAAAAGCCCACCGTGAGCGGTGGCTCCTGCGTACTGGCTTGCGTCGCCTTCGATCACGACCGTGCCCGACATCATATTTTCAGCCACACCAGGGCCGGCGTTCCCTTTGACTTGAATTGTCGCGTTCTGGTTCATTCCGGCACAATAGTAACCGGTTGATCCATGTATCGTGACCGCCACCGGAGCAGTCATTCCAACCGCAAGCGCATGGCTTCCCCGTGGGTTCAGCACATCAAATTCAGTGTCGTTGGCACTATCCGAAACCGCTTGAAGAGTGGCATTCAAATCGCGGAGTTCACTGGAAGAAAGATCGATGGTTGGCATTTCAACGCTCCCAGAAATAGACGGTGGCAGGCTCGGGCTCCCAGACCTTGGCGTTTTCAATACCCGGCAAATCGACGAGCGCCCGGTACTCCGAACCAAATGCTACGTATTGATCGGTTTCTGCCAGTACGGCTGGCTTGCAGGCGATTGGATCGCGAAGAACACCGAAGCCATTCTTGGTACCCACCACGAAGGTGTAAAATCCGTCCAACGCCTGGATTGCATCTTCCAATGCTTCGCCAAGCGTTGCGCCTTGTTGCATACGCCATGTCAGATACGCGGCACCAACTTCGGTGTCGTTTTCACTTTCAATTTCAAGACCTTCGCGACGCAACTTACGGCGAAGCGAGTTGTGATTGGATAGCGATCCATTGTGGACGAGACACTGATCCGGTCCGGTCGAAAATGGGTGGGCGCCTTCGGTGGTCACGGCGCTTTCAGTGGCCATGCGCGTGTGACCAATGCCATGCGTGGCTGACATCCCAGCAATTCCGAAACGATCCGCCACGGATTGTGGAAGTCCCACTTCCTTATAAATCTCGATCGCATCTCCCCGACTCATGATGCGAACGCCCGGAAAATCTTCATTGATCAAGGCGCGGGCGCTGCCGCTGTGATCTGACGGAAGAGAAATGACCGCATGAGTGTCACGGGTGGACATTGAGGCGTCCGCGCCAAATCGGTCGTTTATGGCCGATGCCAGCGCGGGAAAATCAACACTTGCGCTGTCGCTTTGGACGGTAAGTTTCGCGATACCGTCATCCGACCCACTGTAAACGGCAATTCCGGCGCTGTCGGGTCCGCGATCCGACATGGTGACCAGCATATCGGTCAGCATAGCTCCGGTCTGATCGCGTAAACTTTCGTCTTTGAGGAACAGTCCAACAATTCCACACATCTGTGCTACCCAAATTGATCGAATCTCCGCCAACCATGCCACGGCTTGTAAATTCCTTAAAGGCAAAAAAATTGCTTTTAAGGAAATCTTTAACTGCCCCTTGCATTCAAGGCCGCGCTGGAAGAACAGAGGGCATGTCTGCTTCGCTTCCACTCAAAGAACGGTTCCATCTTCCCGACGGTGTCATTTACCTAGACGGAAACTCACTTGGACCATTGCCCAAGGGCGCTGAAGAGCGTCTGGCGAAGGTCATGAGCGATCAGTGGGGAACCAATCTGATCAAAGGTTGGAACGTTGATGGATGGATGGCGCAGCCGCTGGACGTCGCAAATCGAATTGCACGCTTGATTGGAGCGCCTGAGAATTCGGTTGTTTTAGGCGATACACTATCCGTGAAAGTGTATCAGGCACTTTCTGCGGCGGTGCGCATGCGTCCAGATCGCAAGGTGATTTTGTCCGACACCGGCAACTTTCCATCTGACCTGTACATGGCCGAGGGGCTGATCCGGCAATTGGGGCAGGAGCATGAACTGAAAACCGTCGCGCCTGAAGAAGTCATCGACGCAATATCTGAAGACATAGCGGTCGTGATGATTACGGAGGTCGACTATCGCAGTGGCCGACTACATGACATGGCCGCAATTGCGGAAAAGGCACGAGGCTGTGGAGCCGTTCTGGTGTGGGATCTGGCACATAGCGCGGGCGCAATTCCGGTCGATGTCACCTCGGTCGGTGCAGAGTTCGCCATCGGATGTACCTACAAGTATCTGAATGGTGGCCCCGGAGCACCGGCGTTTATCTATGTACGTCCTGACTTGGTTGATCACATTGATCCAGCATTGAGCGGTTGGTTGGGACATGACACGCCATTTGCGTTTGAACGTAACTATCGCCCGGCGCATGGGATCGAACGGATGCGCGTTGGAACCCCTCCAGTGCTTCAAGTGGCTGTTTTGGACGAAGCATTGAAAATATGGGACGACGTTGAGATGGCCGATGTGCGCGAGGCGAGCATCCGTCTGAGCGAGCTTTTTATCGCCGAGGTCGAGTCAAAATGTACCGACCTGAAACTGGTAAGCCCAAGAGATCCCAACATGCGTGGTAGCCAGGTATCGTTTGCATTCGAGCACGGTTATGCCGCCATGCAGGCCTTAATTCAGCGCGGTGTCATTGGCGACTTCCGCGCACCAAACGTCATGCGCTTCGGCTTCACGCCACTGTTCTTGGACGACGAAGATGTGAAAGCGGCTGTCGGGATTCTTGCTGACATTTTGGACAATCGCCTTTGGGATCGCGACGAATTCAAAACGACAAATCGCGTCACTTAATTCATCTGCGACGGTCCTGAGACGCTCGGTTAAGCATCAAGAAGCAATCAACTCACCGTGTAGCGTTCTATGACGTGTTGACGCTTGCAGGATTCCCATTCAGTCTTTCATCCAGTCGGTAGATACTGTTGCGATTATTGCGGATTTTGGAAAGATGATTGACGATTACAAAGGGTTAGCAGTCTTTGTTGCTGTCGCCGAAGCGGGAAGTTTCAGCCAGGCGGGCCGACAACTCAAACTATCAACGTCGGTCGTGAGCCATCACGTCAACAAGATTGAAGAAAAACTCGGGTTATCGCTGTTTTTTAGATCCACCGGTTCGCTGTCTTTAACGCAAGAGGGCCAGAAAGTTCTGAGTGCCTCCAAACGCATGGTCGCTGCCGGCGAAGAAGCCTTGGACGCTCTGACCGAATTGAGCGACCAGCCGGTCGGTACGCTCAGGGTCGCGATGCCGGGGTTTGGCGAAAACAGCTCAATCTATCGTGCAGTGTGGGAGTTTGCGAACAAGCATCCTTTGGTTTCGATCTCTCTTCACGGATCCGACCACACGGTCGATTTGGTCAAAGAAGGCTTCGACGTAGCAATTCGCTTGGGGCGATTGAAAGACAGCGCGCTTAAAACCCGCCGAGTTGGAGACTTTCAACGCATGTTGGTTGCTGCCCCAAGCTACCTAGACCAATTGTCGCCGATCCGAACATTGGACGATCTTCAGCAATGCCAATTCGTATCCATGACGATGCTTGCCGACAGTTTCAAACTGGAAAAAGACGGCGAGGTGGTGGAGTTCGTCCCCGAAAATCTGAGCATCGAGGTGAATTCCGTGACGATCGCGAAATCCGCGGTCAAAGCTGGACTTTGTGTGCGCCAATTACCGGTGAGCGAAATCGAAGAAGAACTGGCCAACGGTTCATTGGTGCGAGTGTTGCCAGAGTGGTCATTGGCTGATCTCGGCATCTACGCTGTCTGGCCCGAGACTGGTCCACAGAAACATTTGACACGCCGCTTCATCGACCATCTCGCATCAACAAACTTCTGCGAAAGTTAGGCTGCCGGCATCTGAGACCGCATTTGGTATGGATGTTACTCTTGTGTGGGCTTTTGCGGGGCTGGTCCTCGATACTTGCTGGTCAGCTCCGGATCGACTTCTGAACCGTCGTAAAGAAACGGCAAGATGCCTTTTCGCAGAGATCGTCCGCGCGACGAAATAATATCGTCATCCGATTTGGTCACGCGCTGAGACATGCGGCGTCCCCACGTGGCCAGATACCCATACAGCCGTTCGATTTCCGCCTCATGGCCAGATGATTTGGCGAGATCCTCGAACTCGTTTGGGTCTGTAAGAAGGTCGAATAGCATGGGCCGGAACCCGCCCTCGGCGTGCATGAGTTTGTACCGGCCATCAAACACCATGAAGAGCCGGCAGTCTCTGGGCTCAAGTCCCAGCTTCACCGCTTGTTGTGAGGCAGAGTAGTCGTATTCCGAGATCACGTATTCGCGCCACTTCGGAGATTCCCCCCAAAGCCAAGGCAAAAGGGACCTTCCTTCCAGGATGTGGTCTGCGACTTTGCCGCCCGCTGCTTCTACAAATGTCGGCACCAGATCGATGGCTTCCACCAGCGCATCGCAGGTGGAGCCACGGGTGCCGTTCGCTTCTGAGCGTGGGTCGTAAATGATGAGTGGGATTTTGACCGACGGTTCATGGAACAGGTCTTTTTCGCCCAACCAGTGATCGCCCAAGTAATCCCCGTGATCGGAAGTCAGAACGATCATCGTGTGATCCATCTGACCGGTTGCTTCCAGATGATCGAGCAGTCGTCCAAGCTGGTCGTCGCACTGTTTGATCAGCCCCATGTAGGCCGGAATGACTTTCTGACGGACTTCGTCCCTCTGAAAAGCTGACGACACTTTGTTGTCCATATAGGCGCCGTATACTGGGTGAGGGTCCTCTCGCTCTTTGTCGTGGCGAATGGGAGCGGGGACGTGATTGACCCCAAACATGTCGTGATAGGGCGCGGGCACAATATAGGGCCAATGCGGCTTGATATAACTGACGTGCGCGCACCAAGATCCTTTGGTCTGGTCAATGAAATCTATGGTCCGGCTTGTGAGCCAAGGGGTCTCGCTGTCTGGCTCTGCAATATTGGCGGGCTTGTTTACATTTCCCATGAACCAGCCGGATGCCATATCGCCGTCGTCGTCGACGGCTGCGTTCGCGAAATCAGCCCAAGGGTTGTCAGACCCATATCCCTTGGACTTCAGGTATTCGTTGTAAGGTGATCTTTTCTCATCATAAAAACCGTCTGGTCCGTGTGCCCAAAGTCCATCATCGCGTATCCAGATGTCAAAACCGCACTCGGATTGCCGAGCGCCGATCAAACTGTCCGGAGTTAATCCCAAACGCTTCATCCCTTCGGCATCGGCTTTCATGTGGGTTTTCCCAATCAGCCAGCAATCCATTCCGGAACTGCGAAGATGATCGCCCATCGTGAGTTCACCAACGCGCAGAGGAAAGCCGTTCCAAGCCGCGCCATGCGAAGACACATAGCGTCCCGTATAGAAGCTCATTCGGCTTGATCCGCAGATGGGAGACTGCACATAGGCATTGGTGAACCTGACACCCATGCTTGCCACGCGATCGAAGTTGGGCGTCTGCAAGTGGGGGTGACCGGCACAGCTCAGGTAATCAAACCGAAGCTGGTCGTACATAATGAACAGGATATTCACTCAGTTCCTCCCTCGGTCCGCCATTTCGGCGAACGATACGCCACCGTCGCGCGATTCTTTTAATGTGCCCAAGACCCTATCAAAGTGCATGCTGGCCAGTAATCCAACAAACCACTTGTTAGCCAGTCTCTCGCGTCCGCATCGCCGGGTGCAGTATGGGAACTTGTCGGATTGCGAGATTGGGTTCTTGTAGGGTAGGCAAAAGGTCTGCGACGTACTTTCACAGCGAACCTGATTTGAAAGCGAGGAATTCGATGAAAGCCATTTGGTATGAGCAGTTTGGTCAAGCCAAAGAAGCCCTTGTCTATGGCGACCTTCCTGATCCTGAACCGAAAGTAGGCGAAGTCGTGGTTCGGCTCCATGCTTCAGGAATAAACCCTTCAGACGTGAAGCTGAGAGCGGGGCAGCGACCGGGTGCGACAATGGCATATCCAAAGGTCGTACCGCACTCTGATGGTGCCGGCGTCATCGAAGCAGTTGGGCAAAATGTCGACTCAGGCCGTATTGGGCAGCGCGTATGGGTGTGGAATGCCGCTTGGAACCGCGCGATGGGAACTGCTGCCGAGTACATTTCAATTCCCGAAGCGCAAACCGTCGTTTTGCCTGACAATACTAGTTTTTCGGAAGGCGCATGTCTTGGCATCCCGGCCATGACGGCCTGGTATGCATTGTTTGGAGATGGGGCAGATTTGAAGGGACAGTCGGTTCTTGTCACTGGGGGGGCAGGATCAGTCGGGCGATATGCGTGCCAAATGGCAAAACTGGCTGGGGCCAATGTGATTGCAACCGTCTCGTCGGAAGAAAAAGCGACCCACTCCACGGTTGAAAACTGGATAAACTATCGGGACGCGGATGTTGCTGAAGCCGTGCTGGAAATGACAAACGGCGAAGGTGTCAATCGGATTGTTGATGTAGATTTCGCGGCCAATCAGGACGCGGCGCTCAAAATCTTGAAACCGGGCGGCACGTTGTCAGCCTATGCATCTGCTTCCGTGATGGAGCCAAAACTGGCGTTTTATGGGTTCATGTTTCGCAACATTACCCTTCGGATGCTCATTGCATATCTCATTCCTCCCGACGTGCACGCCAAAGGGGCAAGGCAGCTGAATTCTTGGTTAGAGAATGACGCTTTGGCACATGCCGTCGTTGAAGGCGGAGGGCTGGCTGATACAGCCCATGCGCATGAACATGTTGAAGCCGGTGAAAAGCTTGGAACTGTGGTACTGGAATACTGATCTGTGCATTTGTCGGGAATGGTTGATGCCGCTGAAGATCAGATGATCCTGTGGCACCCAGTCCCGTATCCATATGCAAAAACTGTAGCAAGTTTTGGTGTTGGACAATGAAGACGGAGATCGAATAGGTGCCGCGCGTCTCTTCAGGTCGACTGGTTTTAGCTGGGTCAGCTCTGGTCTGCGTTGTTCTGGGCTCTGTTCACGGGTTTTCGGTTTTTCTGGATCCGCTGGAAACGAAATTGAATCTTGGCCGTGCCACGGTCAGCCTGACGTATTCCTTTGCATTGGTTGCTCTCACTCTGACGGTTCTGCTTGGGCCCAAGCTGTATTCTGCATTCCAGCCTGCTGCGATCTTTGGGTGTGTTGGCGTTCTGGGTGCATTGGGGGCGATGCTGGCGGGTGTATCCCAAGGCATTTTCGGAATCTGGTTGGGATACAGCGCCCTGTTCGGTGTAGCGAACGGTCTTGGCTATGGGTTTTCACTACAATACGCGGCTCGAGCCAATCCAAACCATTCCGGCGTTGCCATGGGTATTGTGACGGCCGCCTACGCGCTGGGCGCCGCCGTTTCTCCCAGAGCGTTTGTCGCCATGCTGGAATTCGGTGAGTTTTTTGGAGCGATGGCCTTGCTTGCGACGGCTACAGCACTTGCCTGTGCAGTCGCAGCTTGGTTCGTTTGGCGCGCGGAACTGCCATTTGAAGCCTCTTCGGACGCTGAGGCTGGCGCAATGCCTTCAGTGCGAACCGTTGTGCGGACATGGTTGGCCTACGGACTGGGAGTCGCTGCAGGCCTGATGGCGATTGGTCACGCTGCTGGTATCGCCAGTCTTGCGGGCATTACACCGTGGCTCGCGCCCGCGGTTCTGGCCGTCTGCAACCTTGTTGGCAGCCTGATTGGTGGTCTTCTGGTCGACCGCTTCTCGCCCAGGCGGCTTCTTCCGCTCATTCCCTTGATCTCGGTCCTCGGTCTCGTAATGCTTGCGTTCAGTCCCGCGATTACGCTTTTTGCCCTTGGATTGGTCGGCTTGGCCTATGGATGCACGATCTCGGCTTATCCAGCTGTGATTGCCAAAGACTACCCGGGAAGCTCTGGGCCGCGCGTTTACGGGTTGGTGTTCACGGCTTGGGGGGCTGCGGGATTGGCGGCGCCGTGGTTAGCCGGAGCGCTTTTCGATCAAACGCAATCGTACAGTTCTGCGCTTTGGATAGCTGCGGTACTTGCCGCGACATCTTCGGTTCTGGCAATCCGTCTTTCTCGCCGATGATGCAGAAACCCATAGGGCACACCGAAAACAGCGGTGATTTTGACAGCACGAGTTCAAACCCGAATAATTGAGTAACAAAGAACAGAGGTAAACGTGCCTTTTGAAGACGAATGCCAGCAATTACTGGACCACTACGTTTCTTGTTACGTAAAGGGTGACGCGAAAGGGTGCGCATCTGTTTTTGCTTTGAATGCTGAGTTGTATTCCCCGTTTGGACCGCCGGCGATCGGTCGGCAAGCGATTGAAGAAACGCATTCAGAATGGGTTGCTGAGGGAGCTGAAGGCAAACAAATCGTAGTCAAAAGTGCCGGTCAAAATGGCGATCTTGGATGGTGCCTCGCTGAATTCAGGGAAGGGTCGACAGGCGAAGGCATTTCACTAAACATCTTGGTGCGCCAACCCGACGGTACTTGGCTAATCTCGCACTGCAGCCTAAATGAGGCAAAACCTTAGGGCACTAATGGCGACACTTTCAGTTAACGAACATGCTCGTTTGAGCTGCGCTCCAATGATGGATGGGATTTGCAGATAGAAAAACGACGCCGCTACAGTAACTTACTGTAGGATGATTCGGACGAGTCATACGCAAGTCATGCAAGGGCGCGTTAGATGTTTCGAGTACCCTTACAGCGTGGATACCGCGAACAGCCCCAGAATTGCCCGTAGCGACCTGAGCGCCGCCGCATAGCGGACCCGCAACGTGGGCAGCTTGGGTTGCCGGAAACTCCTGCCTTTTGCCTCGGCGGCGGAGCAGCAACGCGTGGTGCCTTTGGCGGTTGCGGGACAGGGCGCGGTGGCGCTGTCACCGTCAAGGCCACTGTAGACGCCGGGACAGAGGCCCCCAGTTCTTTCAAATCACGTTCGGCCTGTGCCCTTGCGTTCAGCGCCTCAGAGAGTGCCCGGTCACTCTTCGCACGGGCGGGCAACGAGTCGAGCTTTGCGCGTGCGTTGCGAAGAGTCCCCAACCCGTTGCGGATCGTTGATTCCAGTTTGGCCTTCTCAGCGGCGAACCGCCCACGCAACGCCCTTTCGTCGGCTACATCCTGAGCGTTTGGTGTTCTATCATACTTGAACCGCGACTCGTGACTGCGACGCCATGCCACCAGCTTGCCGGTCATCACGTCGCCAAAGCCGGGAACTCGCAAGACGGCTGAGCGGTTAACATCGCCTGCGGTTTCTATGCCAAAGGAAATCAAAGTTGCTGTCTTCGCCGGGCCGATACCGGAAATGTTCGCGCGTCGTACTGAGAAACGGTCAAGATAGGCCTGTCTCTGACGCGACTCTCGGTTGGATTTGAGTATCATCACCTCACGGGCAAGCGCATCGTCATGGCCCTTGTAGGCGGCGATTGCGGCGTCCAAATCGCCGCGCACCTTCACAACCTCAGTCAACCCGTTGCGCTGAACGAATGCGTTCAACTCGCGCTGCACCTTTTCATCGGCGTCTTTGTAGGTTTGAACAAATGGGCTGGATGGGACCTCCCGGTCATTGAATGTAGACCAACCCCAAATCGCCAACCCAATCCAGATGTAGAATACCGGCGCGGCGTATATGAACCCTGCGACCGCGCCGCCCATCATGAGTAAGCCTAGAAGTGCGCGCCCTCGTTTCCCACTCTTGGCTTCGGTAAGGGCCGGGCTGGTGCTCCGAACCGAAACCGCAGGGAGCAAGTCACCAACGGTCGGGAAACGGAACGCCAATATCTCGCGAATGGCTTGTTCGGTGCCCTTCGCATCGGTCGGGATATTTGGGGTAACCGCCGATAGGTCCGGGAACATGTCCAGACCGCTTTTTGCCGTCAACTTGCACCAAACGCAGCCTTTGGCAGCGCTGGGGTAATAGTGTGTCTTGACCTTGCTACAGCGGCTTAACGAGCCTTCCAGCTTCGATAGGGCATGTATCCAGTCCAGCGCGCTAGGACGCGCGCCTGCTGACAGTCCGAATGCGTCTTCGAACGTCTTGGAAAACGGGGCCGGAAACAGGTCCAATGTTAAAGCGCCGGGCGGCGGCTTGGTCTGAGTTTGAGCTTGCCGCAACTGCGAATAGGCGAACCGATTTTGGGCAATGTCTTCGCCCATTGACGTTTCGGGACCTTTACGGATTCCAGCGTATGGGTGTTTTCCCATAAAGAGCAAATGGAAGATCGCGACCGCCAAGCCAAAGTTATCGTGCGCAATCGTACGCTCAACCGACGCTAGGTTTTTGCCGTGCAGTTCTGGTGGGGTGAAGTCAGGCACACCAACAACACAGGGGTATGACGTGCCATTCAGGTGAAACTGAAAACTGTCAGCATCAATCAACGCAACAGTAGCATCGGGCGCGACAAGAATGCCGGAATGATTCAAATCACCAATCACACATCCCGTTTGGTGAAATGTACCAACGGCACGGGCCACGTTTATCGCCGCATGTATTAGAAACCGATAGTCCGCCTTTGGAAAATGGCGCATTCGTGATTTCGGGCTGTATAGCTCGTGAAGCGGGCGATAGCCCGAAACAAGCCGCATAACAAAACCAAGAAAGTTGCCGCGTTGATCTGTGACCACTTCACCGGGGTAGGCTATTAGGTCTGTCTTGACGGCAAGACCTTCGCCCACCATCGCACGCACTTTGCTTTCGCGCTTTGAGCGCAGGTTGGCGTTGTAGATTTTTACCGCCTGCCCAGAGCGCCCCTTGATCGCATAGACTTCACCTTCGCCGCCCTTGCCAATCAGGTTGGCGACGGAAACACGGTCTTTCCCGATAACGATCTCTTGCACGTTCAGCCCCCAGAAATAAGGATGAGCGTCTTGTCATCATCGGTTCGTTCACAAATCGCAGGACCGGCAAGATAAGTGCGCAGCTTCGCCGACAACTCAGGCAACCGTCCGGCGTCCGACGCATTGTCCACGGGGCGCAGCATGGGGTTGAAGAACTGGGGCGATGCCGTTTGGTCTTTGTGCGAAAGTGCTAGGTCGCCAATCCCGTCAGAAAACAAGGCGAAGGCGTCATGCTCGCGCGCGTAGCGCGCGATATTGAGACGGGGTTCAGGATCATCGGTCACAAAGTATGTCGTGGACGCGTATTCACCATTTTCAGGCCAGCAAAGAACGTCCCAATCTTCGTTGCGCCGTCCAACAACAGCACTGTCGCCGATATGCAAAGTTAAGGTTTCGTCTGGTGTTGAAACAACTGCCGCCAAAGTGGAGGCGAATTGGCGGGGTGCTCTATCTCGCATTTTTGCGATAGCGGCAATTCTGTCCCGAACTTCATCAATCCAAACTGCAAGCAATTCGTCGTTGGGAAGGTCTGAATTTTCACGGAACCAATCGCGAAAGAACACTTTCAACGTACGGCAGACAAGCCATGCCCCGAATGCGCCAAATTCCGCACTTCCAGCACCATCTGAAACAATGGCAAAAACACAATCGCCCCGCATCACCGAAACGGCATAGGCGTCCTGCAACCTATCACCATTCCGAATATGGGACGTGCCGACTTGTGACGCAGCCGCCCACCGCCAATCCATTGGGTTATTCCGCTACAGCCCAGCCGTCTGGGGCGGTGGGGTTTGCGAGCGCGACGCCCGGATCGCCGGGGTTAGATTGCGAAACAGCGCTCAGCGAACTGGAAAGCCACTGGAACAGTTCTTTGAAGGCCAACCCTTTGAGCTTGAGCGGTTGGCGTGTTGCGATCTGCCCGAGTACACCCATGTCCGCCTGTTCGACACCCACGGCATAGAACATGAACTCTTTGCGTTCTTCGCCCTCATGGACGCGGCGTTTTGCTTCGTCCCAGCTATCAGTTGGGGCACCGTCAGTGATGAGGAACACCCAAGGCCGGAATATCTTGAGGCCATTTGACCGGATGTGATCTTTTCTCGCGCGAAGCATTTCCAGTCCGGTAACGATAGCTTCTCCCATTGGCGTGGCTCCGCCAACTTCCAGAGTTTCTGGATAGAAATGATCAACAGTCGCAAATTCATTTCGCGTTTCGACAGGGCCAAACGTTACCATCGCCAATTCGACGCGCTTTGAGGCAAGCGAGTCTGATAGCAATTCTTCACGTAGTGTCGCCAATCCTTCATTCAATTCAGAAATCGGCGCGCCGCTCATCGAATAGGAAGTATCCAGTAGAAGTAAGACTGGGCATCTTGGCTCAGGGTTTTCTTGTAATACGGCGTCCACAAATGGTTCTTGTTCAAATTCGTCCATGCCTGTCCCCTCAAATTTAGGATTTCCGTTGCGTGTTCACGCTTTGGCTGACCACACTACACAGGATACGCGCCAAAAGGTCCATAGGTTAGGAGTCGTCAAGCGCATTCTTGCGCCGGATACGGGCAGCGGTGGCCCGGTCCAGCGAACGTGTTGCTACTTGCATCAAGACTTTATCATCACAGTCGCGCGCAACGTCCGCGATTGCCCGCCGAAGTGCCTGAAGCTCGGCGTACATTGCGTCCAGTTTGTCTTTTGTGGTTTTGTCCAGCGCGGGGCTGGTGAAGTGCTGTTCAGTCATACCCAATGATACCACAAGCTGCGGTTGCGCCGAAGTGAGCGACGGGTGTAGCACTGGCCGAAAAATCGGAATCTACAGAATGCCCAGCAAGGGGTGCAAGTATCGCAGCGAATACGCTCCGGGTCCCTTGCAACGCTGCAACAAATTGCTTCGGCACACCCGTACAGCAACTGGGCGCGCCGGGCACCCCTAGCCCGGTGGGGCTAAGGGTCCCTCCAAGCCTTTCTGAGGGCCATACAGCGCCTTCACGGCCCTTGACCGCTTGCGACTGGACGGGCGCTCAGCGGACAGCACAGCGCCCCTAAAGGCGCGCCCGCGCCGGGACGGCTCAGGCGTCACCAAAACACCGCCAACCTACCAACGATCTGCCCGCTACGCGGGCCTCCACCTACTCACCAACCCGCCAATACCGAAAAGCCTATGACCCACTCAGACGGTCACTGAGCGGGCTTGGAGGGTTGGTTCGGTTGTTGGGTTGAAGGTTGCCTGTCGCCCGCGTAGCGGGGCGTACGGGGCTGGTAGGGTGGTAGGTTGGTAGCATGATGGATGCGCGCTGACGCGCGTTAGCGCGCCGTAGTCAGAGCGGTTGCAGGATCACAAACCACGCCAAGAGAACGGCCAGATTGACGGCGTGGAAGATCATGCGGCGTCCAGCCGGGTCAAAGCGTTCTTCACACTCATTGGCTTCCATTCCCGCCCGCGCGGCGTGGGCACCCCGGCGGCATTCAATGCCGCTGCGATCTGTTGAAGAGTCGAACCGCTTTCGCGCATCGGAACGATGATGTTGGATACCTTCTGTGCAGCCGCGTCAGCGGCGGCTTTAGTGGCCTCATTGCGAGCCTTAGTGCCGGGGCGAAGGCCGCCCTTCGGCTTGTCAGAGCGTGCCAAGGCCTGTTTGGTGCGCAGGGATATAAAGCGGCGCTCTTGCTCTGCCAATGCGGCGTAAACGTGGAGTTGGAACGCGTCAGCGTGAGGCATAGATGCAACTCGGATTGTAAGCTGCTTGTCTTCCATCAATGCAGCGACTTGGCTTACGCGACGGCTAAGGCGGTCCAACTTGGACACAAGAAGCTCAGCGCCAGTCTTGCGGGCCAATGCCAGCGCTTCTTTCAACACTGGACGATCCGCATTCTTGCCGCTTTGCACTTCGGTGAACGTTTCCAGCACCTCATATGGCGTGTCGCTGTAGTTCTGCAAAAAGAGGTCAATATCGCGCTCTTGAGCGGCAAGACCCAACCCGGACTCGCCTTGGCTCTTGGTGCTGACGCGGTAGTAAACCACGTATCTTTTGACAGTATCGGGCATGATCGGCCTCATTTCAAAACCTTCAACGTTCGTTGTGCATTTTATAGCGCAAAAACAGACGATTCGCCAGTTTTACAAGGATGAATTTCGGCGACAAACCGTTTCCATAGGAGCGTGCGGGTGGGCGCAGCCCTCTTGCTCGCGTCAGCGAGAAGCGTCCCTGAAAGGGTAGACGGGCGTTCGATTTTACAGGGGGAATAGTTTCTTGCTCGTGCCAGAAAATCGCTCTGGCCTCGTACCAGAAAATCAAAACAAGGACTCGTCAAAATTGGCGTTTGCTCTTGCCGAAATAGGAAAACGTCATGAGTCTCGCGAGAATTCGTAGGAAAATTTCATGCGAAAAAATGAAACGAAAAAGAAATTATCTTGCGGGGGCGTCCGGGCGGCATTCGGCGAATTCTATCCATTCAGCCAAATTGGCGGCGCTGGCACTTTGCAGACTCACGGTATCAATATACCTCAATGTGCATTGGGTGCGGAAGGCCAACAATTAAGGGCAATCGGAAATCGGCCTTGAGGCGTTGAACGCGAAGAGCAGTGTTTGCAGGCAGCACCGGTATTAACGCGTTGCACCTACTCAAGAACCGTCATGAGGGGTGGAAATTGTTCGGCGTTGCTATCAGTATCGCGGTAGCTGTGACTGTACCGCATTGCGTGAGTCTGCAATCCGTGCAGCGTGGGCACGAAGGAAATTGAAGGCGCTGTTGTATTGGAAATCGTACTTGTTCTGCTTGCGGGTGTTGCCATTTGGATTTTTGTGTCGCGAGGAAGGGATTCAAGCCCGCCGCCGCGTCAGACCAGACAACAGCGGCACCCCATAACGAAGCCTATTCCGTTTGACGCCGGGACTGCCAAACCACAACCAAGCCACCCAGTCTTGAGCGGTTCAGCATATGTGGTGGACGGCGACACAATAGTCATTCGCAAAACCCAGATTCGCTTGTTCGGCGTAGATGCCCCGGAAATGAACCATCCCTACGGCAAGAAGGCGAAGTGGGCGCTGGTTGCCTTGTGCAAAGGTCAGACGATCCGGGCAGAGATAACCGCAAAGGACGATCACGGTCGGACAGTCGCAAAGTGCTTTCTGCAAGATGGCCGTGATCTATCGGCGGAAATGGTCAAGCAAGGGTTGGCGATTGACTGGCCAAAATTCTCTGGTGGCAAGTATCGCTCATTGGAGGTGGAAGGCGTGCGAAAGAAGTTGTGGTTGGCGGACGCGCGCCAGAAGGGGCGAATGCATGTTTGGGAAAAGTATGAAGCCAAGCAGGCGATGCGCAACCAAGGCAAGTAGGCGCTCCGACCTGCCAGTATTCGGAACCATCGGCAGGTTCGCCTGCAAGAAGCTCTTCTTTAAGTTGCATCTGCGGGCGGGGCGTGTCGCCGAGAACGGCGCGCGGTGCTAGGGTCGGTGCGGTGCTAGGGTCTGCGGCCCTCTACAGGAGAATCTTTTTTTCACCGTTTGCGACCGCGAAGAGGTGCATATCATGTTCCCAACTTCCACTTGGGAACATGATATGCGCCGAAAATGAGCCATTCCGCCGAAAAAAAGTCCGAAAGCTCTCACCTGAAAATACCCTAGCATCGCCCTTACCCTAGCACCGCAAGGGGTTAGGGCATTGGAATCACGTACAAAATTGCGATGCTAGGGTCGGTGCTAGGGTGGTGCTAGGGTCCGACCCTAGCACCGGGCTGGCACCGCGCCCGCTCGCACAGTTCGAACAAATGGAAAAATTCGGTGCTAGGGTCATAGGCTGGCACCACCCTAGCACCGGGCTGGCACCACCCTAGCACCACAACCAAAACACGAAAAAGGCCCGCTGACGCGGGCCTCATTCAACATGTCAACATGGTTACATAGTCACCCAATAAGCGGCAAATGTTCCAGCCGGTACAGAGTTCCATGCTTGTCCTTATGCACTTTAGTCAGCACATACCGCCCTTGTTGATGCTCGATTTCTGTTTGGGTTTCATGCCATTCGCGCACCGTGCCCTCCATCGAACCAAAGTGAAACGTCACTTTTGGCTTGGCCTTCTCCGGGTAGATTACGTCGCCGTCCTCGTAATCGTATCCCCACTTTTTGATGGCGATTTGCTCGCGCTCCAGAAGCTCATGGACAGACTTGACGCGCTGTTTCGCGAATTCAAAGGGTACCTTTTCGCCCACGTCGTTTTTGATCTTGTCCGGCGGTGCGTCAGCACTCCATACCCGGAACAGCGTGGGCCTGCGGTGGTGCTCTTCGATCATTGCATCCAGAAGTTCGGTTTCCGGGCTGTCAGATACTTCCATCCGCGCCCGCAACTTGTCGCGGTTGCCCATGAAGCCACGGATACCGCAGCAGTTGAGAATGCCGCCGATAACACTTGCATGAGCTTCGAAACCTCCAAGCGCGGTGCCTTCCCATTTCGGGCAGTCTTTGGCCTTCCAGTATTGCACCAGCGTCAAGAGCGCGTGCATGTAGCGCCCGGCATTGGCCTGAATGTGTGGGATCAGCGGGACGTACTTGAACGTTGACGGGGGCCGTTCACCGGGGCGTTCCATCTTCGGGTCCAGTTCGATCAACAGCGTCCGTTCGCGAAGCTGTTCTGACAACTGAGTCCGAATGCCGGTAGTCAGCCACGTCTGCGTCACCCGCGCTTTGACCATGGACGTTTCACCCAGACGCCGCCCGGTGTACTCGGGGTATGCGGTGATTGCCCCCGCCATTTCATCAGACTCCGTTGTTTCGCCCGCAGGGATGTTATCGAAGAAGGCATATGGTTCGCCGGAGTCGAAGATCGCGGTCAGGGTCTTCTGTACTTCCGAACGGCTTTCCGGCAGAGACTGAGGCGCAGCCGGTTCCAGTGTGCCGATACAACTTGCAGCACCCATACACAGAGTCGCCCCGGTACGGGGTTTGTCTTTGGTGGCGAGGTGGTTAGGTGTCGGGCCTTCGATTGCATCGCGCATGATTGGCGTAAGAGCCACAGACAGAAGATGAGCCAAACTGGGAACCTCTTCGCCTTTCTCAACGGCAGCTTCGATCTCGGCGCGCGTACGCGCGTCCAGTGGCAGGTCTGCAAACAGGTCTACCAGTTCATCGCGGGCTTCGCGCATTTCTTCGAATGTAGGCACCTCGGGCACCGGCGGAATGGTCACGCCGCGTTTCGGCTGGTGATAGAGGCCGCTACCGCTGTGGTAGCCGGGGTCCATTACCAGCGACAGTTCCACTGAATAGGTCGGAAAGGCGGTGATCCGAAACAGCGGCGGATAGCCTTTCAGAGGCATGTTGAATACGCGATTCACCATCGCGTCGGGCGCAGGAACGTTCTTCACGCCGCCTTTTGGCATGATAGTGATGAAATCAATTTCCTCTTCGATGTGAGCGCCCTTGAAGCGTGGTTTGTCGATTGCGGCGATACGAATGTTGCCAGTCTCGTCTTCGCGCACCTCGGTCAGGCGTCCGCCGTTCTGGAACCGGCGCGGGGTGTCGCCTTGGTTCGTCATGACTTCGTAAGCGCCATCAGCGCGCTCGCGGTGACCGAGGTCGCCAAGGTTGCAGACAGGGCGTCCGCCCTTCTTGCGCTTCGGCGCGGGTTTGGCGTTCTTGCTCGCCTCATTGATGACCTTTTCAGCATCCTTTTTAGGCCAGCCTGCATCTGCCGCGATTTTCTCTTTGAGGGCGAGTTGCGCCCCCGGTTCTTCCGCAAGCGGATACTTCGACGCCAAAGCAAAGACCTTCTGGTACAGGTCATCCCGACCGATTTGGCGAGGCAGTTTCAGATTGTCGATTGCCCGGAAGACGGCAGGCCGGTCATCTTTCGGCTTGGTCGCCTTCGGTTTGATGGGCACCGCCCACTCAACTTGAGCTTCCGTGACGCGTTTTGCTGCCTTCTCATAGGCCTTGCGGGTTTTTTCCGCGCTGTAGCCAAGCTGGGCGCTTGTCCGGCTCAGAAAGTTGTCACGGACGCAGCACGGGCCTTCGATGCATTCGAGGAACGTTTGACCCATGTATTCGGCATCCGAAATTCCGAGTTCGGATTGAAGCTCTTCGTATTCGGCGAGTGCTGCGCCGAACATGAGGTCTTCGACTGTGCTCTGGCGCGCATCCCTTTTAGGAACGGCGCGGCGTTGATGCTTGCAGAACGCGGTTTCGTTCTTCTTGTGGGCAAGCTGCCCCAGTTCCTGATTTGCCTCAGCCATCAGCATGGCAGCGTAGTCATCTTGGTATTCTGGAAACAGCAACAGGACGTTGGGTCCGACATATGCCGATCCGTCCGCCAAAGCGGATTCATTTTGTGCGTTCAAGGGAGTCATTCTCCGATTTTGGGAACCGACTTCGCTTGCTTTTTTCTTTGCGAAAGATTAGGTTCCGGGTGTTGTATTTACTGGACCTGTCGTCTCATTTCTCCGTGAGACCACCCTTGCCGGGGTGCTGACAGGTCCATTTCTTTTATCACATGCGAATCACTAAGTCACCACCTCTCGGTCGCGTGACTTTTGTGGATTTGAGATTGTCAAGGCTTTTTCGCGCAAGCTATAGTTTCCACAATGATCACAACCTTGCCTAGAGCCTGCGATTGGCCTGAAATGGGCATCAATGACGCAGAATTGAGCGCAAACATATAACAGATGATTGCCGATATGCCGAGATACATCACGAAAAATCATGCTCAATATGTCAGAAAGCCGACGTCCAGCGCCTGACTGGCCCACAGTTCGCTGTATTGATTGCGTGCCCTAACGGGTGCTGGCCGCATGGCATCGGCGATTGCCGTCTCTGCGTCGAAGGTTTTGCCCAGCATCCGCCCAATGCGCGTGATTGCCGCCCTCAGATCGGCTTCACTTTTCACCACGTCAAATGACCCGGCTTCGTAGGAAATCAGGTCCAGCGGGTACGCCCCAAGGTCCCGGAAGGGTGATCCGTTTCCGGTGCAAAGTTTGCCCTCTTTGCTGAGAACAATTGTGGGCGGGTTGTGTCCGCTATCGAGGCCGCTCTTGCGTACCGATTTACGAGTCATTTGAAACCCTCATTCGCGCGCCGTGCCCGGCGGCGTTGTTCGCGTAGTTTGAGACATTGGGTGCATTCCGAACCGCGCCGTCCGCCGCGCATCTTTCGCACCGAGTATGCACCGCACTGCGGACAACGCTCGCCAGTGAAGGCAAAGCGCAGCCCGCTAACGCGGGCCTCATCAATACTGACAATACGGCGCACAAACCGCCCGTCGCTGAAATAGTCGGCTGCGCTGTCATAGTGCTCAGTGAACAGATGGGCCGCGTCAGCGGCGCTAACTGGCCCGATTGGCAAGCTGGCAGACGAACATTCGTCCGTCAGGATGGATGCAGGCACGGCGAAGGGAAGGCTATTTTTCATCGACAACCCCATGGTCTCCGAAGGAACTGTGAGCATCCAGAAGTTCCCCCAACTTCTGTGCTGCACGCAAAAGCAGTCCGCCGTCGTCAACGGGCTTCACGGGGCCTTTCTGTGCGCTGTCAGGGTGTTCTGGCGGCAACTCATCAAGCCACTTCGAAAGCTTGTCCAAACCTGAACTGAGCGTCGAGGCTGTCGCTTCCAAATTTCGCAGACGCGCGTCGATTGTGCGGCTGTCTGCGTCTTCCAAGGCAGCTACACCAGACTTCAATTCTGCCAGTGAGGTTACGCAGACATACGTCAAAGCCTCGATTTGACTCATGGTTCAATGTCCAAGATGCGGCGGGCCAGCCGTTCCACGTCACCTTCATCGGCCGTCCGAACTGCACCCGGATTTTCGACGCGTTGCGATACCCTTGAATGCCTTCCAACGTGCCGAACAAGGCTTTGCTTGATCGAATTGGCAAGACGGTCAGCCCCGTGTGCCTTCGCTGTCTTCGATGCCTGCAACAAAGCGGCGGATACTTGGTCCATCAAACGGAGAATGGATTGTGGGTCCGTCGATACCGCAACCGGTGCCGCAGTGTGCGCCTTTTGCTTTGCCAAGTAGGCCCGCCGCACCTCAGTGCGCTTTGCCATACGGCTGGCCTGAACGCGGGCGCTGTTTGAACGCTCTGGGCGCGGGCCGGGGCGGCTTTCAATGAAGGCGTCTTGGAATGTCATCGACTCGAAGACAACAAAGCGGCTGAACGCCTCTTCGTCTTCCCGCGCCATTGGGATTGATCCGTCAATCGCGCTCATCTTCGATCACCCGAATGATGTGTCCGCGCTCCTCCGATGTGACGAAACTGTAATCGCCACCCGGCCCGGTCCAGAGCCAACCGCCGCGCGGGGCCGGTTCAAACATAGAGCGCGGGTCCGCGCCGTACCGGCGCAACTCGGCAAGGATACGGTCTGCGACGCCAGTCATGACGCTACCGCCCGCGCAGTGGGGCGCGCCAGTTCCCGCAGCTTCGTTTCTTGCAGCGCCCCAAAATGGCGACTGTGCCGATAGAGGAATGCAACGGCAGCATCCACCGGATAGCCGCGCTCCTGCCATGCAGAGCGGCGTGACCGGATAGATTCCGTGGGTGCTTGCGGCCTGCCTGCAACGCGCAGGAATTTGGAGAAGCTGGGCACGTCCACCCCCATGACTTCGGCCATGTCGCCGTTTGAAACGTACAGAGTCACAGGCCCAATTCCCGCAGACGGACAAGCCGCATCGCCGCCGGAAGGCGTTCCAGTTCTTGGAGTGCGGCGGCTTTCTCAGCCGGGCTAAGGGGCCGAGGCTTGATTTCGCCGGGGCCGGGCAGGCGCTGGCCCAGTTCGCGGGCACGCTTCATGCGTTCGATCGGCGAGAGCGTATCAAGTTCCGCCTGCAACGCCGCCTCGGCATCGGCCCTGCGTTTCAGGTCGCCGTCTTCATCGTTGATCGCTTCCATGATCTCGCGATCTTCACGGGCCTTCTGGAAGCTATCCAGCGCCCCTTCTGCCTCAGACCACCAATCATCGGTGACGCGT
Source organism: Boseongicola sp. (assembly GCA_028818055.1). Classification (GTDB taxonomy): domain Bacteria; phylum Pseudomonadota; class Alphaproteobacteria; order Rhodobacterales; family Rhodobacteraceae; genus JAPPOI01. The sequence continues at coordinate 12,578 of JAPPOI010000230.1, read as the reverse complement.
TCACCGGTGAGAACGTGCAGCCGTACCGCGCTCAGGCTGTAGGCGTCATCTAACGTCATTTGCACACCGCGCTGCGCCGCTTCACCGATGTATTGTGCCGCGATCTCTTGGGCTTTGAACTTGAGGTCTTCGTTGCTTTCGTCGCTCAGCATTTTCTTGAACGACGACAGATTGTCGATTGCCATTTTCGTGTATCCGATGTGTGGGAAAACTTTTTTCTTGACACACCATATACCACAAAAACGAATCACTAACAAATGTGACGGTCGCGCTTGATTACAATGAATGTTGGTGGGTGTAATTTCCCGCCATGCTAAACAAATGAAGCGAAATCATACACTTAGACAAGATTTATCTTGACTGATCCGGCGTGGATGTCCTATCTAATCGCCACCGAAACGTAACGCTTGGAGGAAGGACCGTAGGCTTGGGAATGTAGCAGTTGAATACGTTGTGGATGTTAATGGCCCAGTACGAAGGCCAGCCGGTTATTCCTGTAGATGTGGTCGCGCGTGATCATTTCGGATTGGATCGGCGGGTATTCCTTCGCAAGGTGGATGACGGGAGCATTGCGCTGCCGGTGATGCGAATGGAAGAAAGCCAAAAGAGCGCCAAGGGCGTATATTTGCAGGACCTTGCCGAATACATCGACAGGCGGCGGGCTGACGCCCGCCGGGAGTTCGAGAAGCTACACCATTAAGAAACCGCGTGCCTGTCACTGGCCATGGTGACCACATCCAGCCACTTCCATCCTTCGTATTTGTCTCCGATTTGCCGAACATGCGTATAGCGGTCCAGACTTGCCATTGATCGGTGCCCCGTCACAGCCATTAGCTGCGGAACCGTCCGTCCAATCTCGGCCAAACGGCTTGCCCCTTCATGGCGCAGATCATGGAAGTGCAGGTCTTCGATGCCCAGAACCGCACAAGCTTCGGTGAAGCGGCGGCTTACCGTGTCGCTATTGAAGGGGAAGATGCGATCTTTCTTGTGGGGCATTGCGGCTATGATCGAAGCGCAGGGGTCTGGCAGTTCCACTACCGTATCTCTGCCGCCCTTATCGCCGGGGTTCTTCATCTTACGCACCATAACGCGCTTGGCGTCGGGGTCGTATTCCTCCCAAGTGATCCGACAAATCTCCGCCTGACGGCGGGTGCTGAAAATCGCGAAAGCAACGATCCGATGCATGGGAATACAACGCGGATCGTGTTCGGAGGCCCGGACAAAGTGCGCCATGATTTTATCAAGTTCGGCGAGGGTAGGGCGGCGGTCACGCTCTTCGGAGCGCTTCGCAATGCCAGCGTGCTTGATAGCAATCATGGCGTCTTCCATAGCCTGCCGGTCCAGTTGAAAGCCCCAGAGGGCAGGGGCGTGTGTGAAGACGGCGGAAAGGTGCGACAAGTAGTTCATAACCGTTGCGGGTGAGCCAACACCGGGGCGCTGGTGAAGTTCGCGGGCGAAGGCTACTATGTCTGGTGCTGTGATCCTGTCGCAGCGCATTTCTGCGATTGGGTATTCGTTTCGAATGGTCCGCAAGACTTGAGCTTTGGTCCCGCCAATCTCACGCATGGACTCGTCCACATATTTGTCTATGGCATCGCCAAGGGTGACACGCATTTCACTGCGCTTCTTGGGAGTGCGTCCGGCAGCAATCTCGGCGTCAATCTCACTCTCGCGTTTCTTCGCCCATGCTTCGGCGGTCTTGCGTTTGTCAAAGGTCTTCGATTCCTGATATGCAGGGTTTCGTCGCACAATCTGCGCCGTCACGCTGGTTTTGCCGCTCTTCAATGTACGTTCTCTGAAAGTGGCCATTCTGGTATGACTCCTGATAATCTCGTATGACTCTGAGTCATACCATATGTCAAAACAGGCCGAAATAGGGCAAAATCATACGGAATCGTGTCAGTTAGAAATATGGCGGAAACAACAGAAAAGCCAACAAAACAAGGCGTATCGCGTGCTGCGCGTCTATCTATAGCTCCTATGATGGATTGGACGGACAGACATTGCCGGTATTTTCACCGGCTGATGTCGCGTCAGACGCTGCTTTATACAGAGATGGTTACCGCGCCGGCTTTGGTCCGGGGAAATGCGCGTCATCTTCTGCGCTATGATCAGGCCGAACATCCCGTTGCACTGCAACTTGGTGGCTCTGATCCTGATGAGTTGGCCGAAGCGGCAAGAATGGGAGCGGCCGAAGGATATGACGAAATCAATCTCAATGTTGGGTGTCCGTCCGATCGGGTCCAATCGGGAACTTTCGGCGCAGTTTTGATGAAAACACCGGATTTGGTGGCGGAGTGTTGCGCCGCAATGCGCGCGACCGTCGATGTTCCGGTGACGGTCAAATGCCGAATTGGTGTGGATGATCAGAACCCAAGCGAGGTGTTGCCTGACTTTCTGGCCAAGGTCAGCGACGTTGGCGTAACGCGCTTTGCAATTCACGCGCGGAAAGCATGGCTTCAAGGTCTCAGCCCGAAAGAGAACCGCGAGGTTCCGCCGCTGGACTACGAATTGGTCGATCGGATGAAAGAGATGTTCCCGCATCTGCACATTTCGTTGAACGGCGGGCTGGAAACACTTGCCGAGGCGCAGGATGCGCTGGGCCGAGGTCTGGACGGTGCCATGTTGGGGCGGGCCGCGTATCACAATCCATGGAACATTCTCGGTAAGGCCGATGCAGCGATCTTCGGAATTGTGCCTCCGTTTCAGTTTCCTCATAATGTCGCTGAAGCGATGGAGGACTATGTGGGTCGCCACCTTTCAGAAGGGGGGCGATTGCACAGCATCACGCGCCACATGCTTGGCCTTTTTGCTGGACGCCCCGGCGCGCGCGCTTGGCGGCGCACCTTGTCTGAAGGGGCTGCCCAACCCGATGCCGACTTTCAATTGATACGAGAAGCTCTGGCTCAGGTGCCCCGCGCGGACGCGGCATGAAGGGTTCGCTAGACACGTTGGGTTGGGTCAAAATCCCGCGCTCTGATGACGTTCTTCAGTGGGCAAACCATGCCAAGTCGGTTGCCGATGACATACTCTTGCTGCCGGATCTCCGTCATTGGTATCGCTGCGAAGATACTTGGTTTGTCGGAGTCGATTGCCTGCCCAATGATGAGACTGGCCATCTAGCTGGAGGACCCGAGTACCCGGAAACCCTGAAGGCGCACGTGCCGGATATCCCGTTACATGCGGGTCAAGTTTCGGCGATTTTTCCCGGCTATCCGAAGCCAGTTGAGGGCGAAAGTGAAGCAGCGGCGCGGTATCGCATCAAGCGTGACGCCGCCCATGTCGATGGCCTGTTGCCGGAGGGAGCTGATAGAAGACGCAAGCTCAAAGAACCGCACGCCTATATTCTTGGCATTCCACTGACCTCCAACCCGTCAAACGCAAGCCCGCTTGTCGTGTGGGAGAAAAGCCACCTGATCATGCGAGACGCTTTTGCAAAAGCATTCGATGGTGTCGCGCCCGAGCATTGGTCAGAAGTCGATCTGACAGATGCATATCATTCAGCGCGGCATCGGTGTTTCAACGAATGCGACCGGGTCGAACTTCCAGCCGAACCGGGTGAAGCGCTGCTTATCCATCGTCATTGCCTCCATGGCATGGCGCCGTGGAATGCAGGTGATGGGCCACCACGCATCGTTGCTTACTTCCGTCCGGAAGGGCCCTGGCAGGATTGGATCTAGTCGGACTGGCCGCTTTTCAGTTCGACAGGCTGACCGTGAGGGGTGGTAAGGTAAGCATCACTCCATGCCTGCTTGCGCTGTTGGGCCTCTTCGCTTGTCACCAGATCACCGGCGGCCAGCAATGTCTCAAGCGTTTCCAGCGCGATCTGGTAATACGTCTCTAGCGTATCGGGCAGGGCACCTTGTCTTGCGTTTTCCAAGGCATCGCCGAACGCTTCCGACCATGTGGTTGGTTCGATTGTGCCCGATCGTTTGAGCGCATCAACCATGGCCATGATCTGAGCCTGCCAAGGCTCATCAAATGCCGGTTCAGCATCAAGCTTAAGCCAATGCGTTTGACCGATGTCACCGTTCACCGAGGTAACTTTCCCAAAGGTCCAAATACACCATGTCCGGGCTTTCTGAGGCTTCGGGCCACAGGTCTTTTGATGCAAATGCTACGGTGTAAAGGTGTTCGGCTCTTTCTTTTCCTTTCGCACAGTCATCCGGAAAAAAATGTGCACCGTGGTGGCTGTGAATAATGCCGGGCTTGCCGCGCACATAGGCAGGCAATCGTGTGTGTCCCGAGGTGGCGGTTAGGTTGGCAACCACGGCATCACCTACGGAAAAAGTTGGAGAAGAGGAGACTTCCACGTCGAAACGCCGGAATGCAGATTTAGTCAGATTGACACATTCCTCAGTCGTCATCGGCTTTGCCGAGGCCAGTGGTTCGGTGGCCGATTTCCCGGTCGCCAGCTCATCAATTGTGCAAACCCCAGCCTCGATCATCGTGATCATGTCGGTTTCGATCCAGCTGTCGAAGTAAGGGCGGCTGAGATAATCAGTTGGAACCGAATTCTCTCGGACAAACCGCCACCAATCGATGGGAACATTCGGGGCGCGCGTGCTGCATGTGATGCCCCAGGCGCGACCCTCCCATTCAGCGTGGAACGGCTCATCCGGCTCGTTCACGTCTATTGGGCCGAAGCCTTGTTTGCCGCCCAGATCGTGTACGCTATCCATCAGCTATCGCCTCCGGTGCCCAGATCACGTTCTGTGCCAATCATGGAATTCCGCGTGACGATTGCGGCAAGCTCTTCCTCGGTCCAGCCGTCAGTTCCTTTGGGCCGCTCAGGCACAACCATGTAACGAAGCTCAGCAGTACTGTCCCAGACATTCACTTTCGTATCCGGAGCAATGTCGACACCGAACTCTGCCAGAACACCACGCGGATCACGGACCGCGCGAGAACGGTAGGCAGCCGTCTTGTACCAGTTTGGGGCAACACCCAAGATCGAGAATGGGTAACAAGAGCAAAGCGTGCACACGATCAAATTGTGTGTGTCTACTGTGTTGGCGACAGCCTTCAGATGCGCCGTAGCACGTCCTTCAAACCCGAATTCGGTGATCGCTTCGGTTGCATTGGCCAAAAGCCGGTCGCGAAACCCGTCATCAACCCAAGCCCTTGCAACGATTTTGGCACCACGCTTGGGGCCAATTTCATCGCTATAAGCTTCTACCCAGGAGTCGATGGTTTCAGAGGTCGTCAGGCCTTTCTCGACCAGCAGACTTTCTAACGCCTTTACGCGAAGGGCAGGGTCCGAAGGCAAATGTGAATGAAGATGCCGGTGAAGCTCGGCAGCCTTCTTTCCGTCGAAACTAGGCATCGCAGGTCTTTCCAAGGGTTCAAGTCCAACGAGAGTTAAGACCCAAATTCAAGGAAAGGCCAGTCCTCTGGCGCCAAAGCCATCTAGCAACTTGGTGTTTTGCTGTACTTTTTGGCGATCGTTCCGCGCGATCGAATTCGCGTAACCGAATTTTGTAAACCGTTCGGCTTCAGGCTACGGCGATCGGTAGTTGATGAGCGTCACTCCATTGCCTTGGTGACTGACCATACAGTCTCTTGAATTCGCGGCTAAACTGTGACGGGCTGATATATCCAACGTCCGTGGCGGCTTCGTTTACTTTCATGCCACCTGCGATCTTCATTGCCGCATTGTTCAATCGCATAGACTTCACGAATTGAATGGGCGACATCGTTGTGGCTTGCTTAAATTTACGGTGGAAGACCGCCCGGCTCATACCCGCTCGGTTTGCCATGTCATCAATCGAAATCGGCTCGTCCAATTTTGACGAAACGTGTGCGATAGAGCGTGAAATTGCATTTCCGGCGCCAAAAGCCTGGCGGGCAAAGACGCCAGCTTCCCCCTTCAATATTGCATAGTACAACTCTCGTAAGCGCGAAGCTCCGAGCACCGCCGTATCGGTCGGGTTTTGCCCGAGTTGCAGAAGCCTTAAAAGCGCATCGGAAAAGGCGTCGTCCCAATGAGAAAGTTTGATACCTTGTGCGCTTGAGCCGCTTTTGTTTCGAGGAAGTGTGTCTCCGGCGGATTCCATTTCCATCGCAACTTCTGTCAGTACGCGTGCGTTCAAAGAAATGAGGGCACCATAGAGGGGCGTCTCAGGTGATGCCGTGGGTGTGCCGGCGTTGACCGGCATCGACATTGGACAGCAGAGATATTGGTTGTTGTCGTAGATGTATTTTTTGCCATCCAGAACGGCTTCCTTAGCCCCACTTACAATTGCCACCACGCAGGGCTCATAGACGGCGGGGACGCACGGAACGGCTTTCGTGGCCCGAAACAAGCTCACGCCATCTACACTGGTAGCCGTCAGTCCGTCTCTATCAGTTCGTTCTGCGATAATTCGCTTGATCTGGTCCTTGCTCATGAGGTCGATTTAAAATCATCAGTGCGTCAATTACAAGCAATATGATACAATTAGGCAAGTAAATGCGACAATAGCGTCTATTTTTATACCACCCAGATAGATATTTACAATTTAGAGACAGGAACAAAGTTTTTATCGGCTTTGCCGCCGGTGTCAGAAAGAGAAAGACAATGCCAGATACCCAGTTCGGACCCAAAGGTTGGACCCCGGAACGCCTCGGTGACCTCGAAGGTAGAACTTACATTATCACCGGTGCCAATGCCGGCGCTGGATTTCAAGCCACACGAACGCTCCTGAAGAAGGGCGCGAGTGTAGTCATGATGAATCGATCTGAAGAAAAATCGAAAGCGGCGGTCAGTGCGCTAAAACAGGAATTCGGCGCGCAAGCGGACGTTGGTTTTGTCGTATTGGATCTCGCGTCGTTAGCCAGTGTCCGAGCAGCTGCTGCTGAAGTTTTAAAGACCGTTCCCCAAATCGATGCACTAATCTGCAATGCAGCAATTGCGCAAGTACCGACACAGAAACTGACCGTGGATGGTCACGAAAGCATGTTGGGTACAAACCACTACGGACACTTTTTGCTTTGCGGGTTGCTGTACGAGCGCATCGAGGCTTCAAAGGGCAGGATCGTCGTGGTCAGCAGTCTTGGCTATAACATGGGCATCAAAACCATCCAGTTCGACGATATGAACTGGGACGAGAATTATCACCAGAACCGAACCTATTGTCAGAGCAAATTGGCGCAGATGATGTTCGCATACGAATTGCAGGACCGCTTGGCAGTGGCGAACAAATCTGACGTGGAAGTGTATGTCTGCCATCCCGGTGCGTCTCGAACATCGCTGGTCCAAACCAGTGCGAACCTGGCCACACGTGTCATGTTTTGGTTCATGGCTAAGTTGCCAATCACACAATCAGCCGAGAAGGGATCGTGGCCAGAAGTCATGTGTGCCACAGAAGACGGGCTTGAACAGCGGGCATTGTATGGCCCGACGGGGCGAATGGAGTTTGTCGGCCCGGTTGGGAAAGGAACGCTGCATCCTCACGCCTACGACAAATCCGTCATGGTCAAATTGTGGGAAGTATCCGAGGAAGCAACAGGTTTCACTTGGCGGTTCTGATCAAAGTCCATTCATTCAGGCATTTGTTCTGACAAGTGCCTTTGAAGGCTAGACTGAACAAGAGGGGCGGCACTTGTCAGTGCCGCCCCTTTCTTCATCCAACGCGCCTCCCTGGGCGCGGACGCCGCGCGTCAGTTGAACGAGTATACCAGAGATACGCCGAACGTATTGTCAGTGCTTTTCGCGCTGCCTGGGTCCGTGTGGTACTCGGTCAAAAGGCTTGTACGAAGGGCAAGCGACTCCGTCATAGCGACGTTGATCGCGAAGTCGTTGAACACGGCCGTATCTGAACTCGACGTAATAATGTCTGTGTCGTTCGTGAGGAACACTGTGTCAGACAACATGTGCGAGTAGTCAGAACCGATACCGAATGCCGCTTCATCAATGTCAGCCGAGGCTACGTTGGCAAGGTCTGCAAACCGGTAACCAGGACCTGCTTGTACCGACCACTGAACCGTAGGTGTCGAGTAGATGCGGTAACCGGCACCAAAGCTGACAAAAGTGTCCGAGCGAAACTGCGCGTCCGTTGCGTCATTCACCGAGCCTTGCAGCTTGGCAAAGCCAAACAGAGTCGGGTTGAAGTCGCGTGTGTACTCAAGTCCGTAGAAAAGACTTTCTTCCGCCGGAGATGAATCGTCGTCGCTGTACGAGTAGTTAAGCTGTAGCTCGACCCCGTTTGGACCCCAGACGTAGTTCATGTCTGAGCCAATGCCGACGCTCAAGCTTTCGGTGTTGCCATCTTGTGCAATGCCGCGGAATGCGACCGAGCCATTGAAGCCTTGCGGACGGCCTTCGTTGCCGAACCGGTCGAGTTCACGAACGGCATCGTCGTCGATTGCTTCCATAAGGTCTTCGTTGCGCTCAGCAGCGACAGAGTCGCCACCGACCAGGTTCTGAGCAGCGGCTTGGCTGGCGATCATCGCCGAGATGGCAAGCACGCTTACAGTCGTGAGTGATAGTTTCATTCAAGTTTCCTTTCAGGGAGTGAAAGCGAGGGAAAAGTTATTTGTCAGAGACGATCGCCCGACCGCCTTTGACAGCCAATTTGCCGGCGCCAACGACACCTTTAGCGACCACTTTTGTTGCACCAGCCGCGACACCGACTGAATTGTCGATCACCTGATCCGAAGTGCAGGCTGAAAGGCCCACAACTGAGGTTAAGGCCATTACAATTCCCAAGAGTTTCATGCTCTTTTCTTCCGTATCTAAGCCGCACAAGCGCGGCGCCTCGGTGCCGGCTGATCCGGCGCTTTGGCTTCGTTTGAGTGATTTAGCTACGATTGATGAATTAGAAAAACGCAAAATAATTGTATTTCAAACCAGTTTTACTTATATATGAACGCATGGACATCACACTGATCCGATCGTTTTTGGAAGTTGCTGCTACCGGTAGTTTTGTGCATGCCGCGGACCGGTTGTTCGTAACTCAATCTGCTGTTAGCCAGCGCATTCTTCGGCTCGAAGAGCAGTTGGGCCGTCCGCTATTTGCGCGGTCCAAAGCGGGCGTGTCACTTACGCCCGCCGGGCGCGAGTTTGAAAGTTATGCGCTTAGCTTGATCAAGATTTGGGAAGAGGCTCGCCAGCAAATCGCCGTACCCGAAGGGTTCTCAAAGACGTTATCAATCGGCGCACAATACTCGCTTTGGCCGCGGCTAGGGTTCCGCCTGATCGATTCAGTTGTAAAGGAGATGCCCGACGTAAGCATTCGCGCCGAGATCGGACTGCCGGACCGGCTAACCCGGTATCTGCTCGAAGGGGTGATACAGTTTGCACTCATGTACACGCCGCAACTTCGTCCGGGACTGCGAACAAAGGAATTGCTTTCGGAAGAGTTGATACTCTGTGCTTCCTGGTCGGGGGCTTCGATAGATACGCTTTCCACGCGCTACATTATGGTGGATTGGGGCGCTGAGTTCGTTCAGGCGCACGCGTTGCATCTTCCTAATCTCACCAACCCGGGAATGACGTTTTCGCTTGGGGCGATGACCGCTGAGTTCATACGTTCAAGGAAAATGGCGGCGTATCTTCCGGCGCGTTATGCGCGCAGATTTCTGGACGACGGCTCACTTCATTTGGTGCCCGAAGCGCCGACATTCTCGCATCCGGCGTGGGCTGTTTGGCGCGATGATCTTGATCCCAAACTTTCCGTAGCGATCGAAAACGCCCTATCCGCCATCGTCGACGAAATCGAAAAAGGTAAAGACGAGGTTTTGAAAGATCTGGCAGATCTCAACGAAGATGGTGAAGTTGCAGTTCTGGGGCAGATCGAAAACTGGATGGAATAGCTTTAAGCGAAATCTGTTGTGGCAGGCGGAACGAAAAAAAGGCGCCCCAACAAGGGCGCCTTTCTGTTTGCACTGATCGAAGAGATCAGCAGCTGTAGTACATTTTGAATTCCATGGGGTGAGGTGTGTGCTCGTAAGCGTAAATCTCTTCCCACTTCAGGTCCATGTAGCCTTCGATCTGGTCTTTGGTGAACACATCGCCAGCTGTCAGGAAGTCCATGTCGGCTTCTAGTTCGTCCATGGCTTCACGCAAGCTTGCACAAACAGTTGGAATGCCTTCCAGCTCTTCTGGTGGCAGGTCGTACAAGTCTTTGTCCATGGCTTCGCCAGGATCGATCTTGTTCTTGATGCCGTCGAGGCCAGCCATAAGCAGAGCTGCGAAGCAGAGGTAAGGGTTTGCGGATGGATCCGGGAAACGTGCTTCGACGCGCTTGGCTTTTGGGCTTTCTGTCCAAGGAATACGAACACAACCCGAACGGTTACGAGCCGAATACGCGCGCAGAACCGGAGCCTCGAAGCCTGGGATCAGACGCTTGTACGAGTTGGTCGATGGGTTGGTGAAAGCGTTCAGTGCTTTTGCGTGCTTCAAGATGCCGCCGATATAGTAGAGAGCTTCCTGAGACAGGTCGGCGTATTTGTCGCCAGCGAAGAGAGGCTTGTTGTCCTTCCAGATCGACATGTTGACGTGCATGCCAGTACCGTTGTCGCCTGCGATCGGCTTTGGCATGAACGTTGCCGACTTGCCGTACGCATGCGCAACCTGATGGATGACGTACTTGTACTTCTGAAGGTTGTCGCCCTGATCGGTCAGCGACGAGAAGATCAAGCCAAGCTCGTGCTGACATGACGCAACCTCGTGGTGATGCTTGTCAACCTTCATGCCGATGCGCTTCATCGTCGAAAGCATTTCTGAACGGATGTCCTGGCCGTCATCAATTGGGGGAACAGGGAAGTAACCGCCTTTGACACCAGGGCGGTGGCCCATGTTGCCCATTTCATAGTCGGTGTCTGTGTTCCAGGATGCGTCCAGAGCGTCGACCTCGTAGGACACTTTGTTCATTTCGGTCGAGTACTTGACGTCGTCAAAGAGGAAGAACTCGGCTTCCGGACCGAAGTAAGCCACGTCGCCGATGCCCGAAGACTTCAAGTACGCTTCTGCTTTTTCGGCGGTTCCGCGTGGGTCACGCTCATAAGCTTCGCCAGTGTCAGGCTCGAGGATCGAGCAATGAACTGCCATGGTCTTTTCAGCATAGAACGGGTCCATGTAGGCCGAGCCGGTGTCTGGCATCAGTTTCATGTCTGACTGGTCGATCGACTTCCAGCCTGCGATGGAAGAACCGTCGAACATGAAACCTTCGTCGAGGAAGTCCTCGTCAACTTGATCCGACATCACTGTCACGTGCTGCAGCTTGCCACGCGGGTCAGTGAAGCGGATGTCGACGTATTCGACGTCCTCATCTTTAATCGTCTTCAAGACGTCTGCTTTACTCATGAGTTTCCCTCTTGGATTGAGTTAATGAGTGGAGTTACAGCGCGTCCGCGCCGGATTCTCCGGTACGGATGCGGATCGCCTGGGAAATGTCCGAGACGAAAATCTTGCCGTCGCCGATCTTGTCGGTTTTGGCAGCGCCGATGATTGCTTCGATGGCGGCATCGACCTGATCGTCGGCGAGGACGACTTCGATTTTTACCTTTGGAAGGAAATCGACGACGTATTCTGCACCACGATAAAGTTCTGTGTGGCCTTTCTGACGGCCGAAACCTTTAACCTCCAGGACGCTCAAGCCCTGGACGCCGATATCTTGCAGCGCTTCTTTGACTTCGTCCAATTTGAACGGCTTGATGATTGCTTCAATCTTTTTCATGCCTCGACTCCCTTTTTGGCCGTGTTGTCGGCTGAGACCACGCGTGAGGGCGCGCCACAATCAGTGGCAGTTCTTAGGTAGCAGAGCGCCGGACGCTAAATGTCTAATTGCACAAAAAATAGGCAAAACGAATGAAAAATAATCCGAATTGAATCGATGAGGGCCAAGTTAGATTGGCGACATTCCGATGTAGATTTCTCAGAATTCCGGGCCGCCAGGCCGCCAGCCAAGGTTTTTTGACCGGCGCAGTCCTTGTGCAGAAATTCACAAGGTCAAATTTCCGACCACGCCTCAGTCATCGCTTAGACACATGTGATTATTTCGGGCCCAAAATCCAAAGAAAGCAAGGGCAAGTAATCGTCGGACGTAAATTCAGGGGCACAACTCCGCGAGAACGCGCGAGCAGTTCTGCGATTTGAAGAACGAGACCGGGCGGGCCAGTTGTTCCTCATCGGCGGACACACCGCAGACTGAAACGCGAACATGCAAATCTAAACATCGATGGGAACACGCTATGAAACCGATCTTCCCAACCGTACTTGTCGCAACTTTGGGCATTGCCGGCGTAGCTTCCGCAATGAACTCGCCTCATGTTGAATCCGCTCAGGAAACCCTGAACGAATATGGCTTCACGGTAGACGCTTCTGGCTTGAGCGACGCTTAGATCAATTCGCTGGCGTTCCTGTCGGTCGACAGCGACATCGAGCGCAACGGTCGTGCCGAAGCGCGCGTCAAGCACAAGATCAACGCTATCCTGCAGTAACTGTGGGAGACATACGACCGGCGCCGTCCCAAGTTGGCGCCGGTCGAAACAAAACAAAGGCCGGAGGATTTCTCCGGTCTTTTGTTGTTTTCAGGTCATTGCCATTGCAATGTCAGGGCATGACTGAACTCCTCACCGCGGCACAGATGCAGGCC
>JAPPOI010000011.1 GCA_028818055.1 Boseongicola sp. | reverse complement strand
GTGTGAGACCAATAACTGAATGTCTGTGGCGCGTCTGATTTCTTTGAAAACCGTTCCGCGGTCCAAAGCTCGTGGTCATGATTTCCGGGAACAAAAATTACTCTCTCAAATGGACAAAGATGGGGTGACTCCGCAGATCCAAAAAGCGACTTTAGTACCCCGACCAAAACAGCGTTGGCTATTGCCGGCGGACTAAAAGAAAGATCTATAGCATCCCCAAGTAGAATAAGGTCCGGATTAGCGTCTGGATCTATAGTTTTCACGAGATCGGCCAATGCCGTCCCGATCACCTTTATCAAATCAACTGGTTCAGATTTGGATCCTTCGTTCGGAGTAAGAAGGCTATTTTCAGCGCCACAATGCAAATCGGAAATACAAATATAATTCAATGTCATATGCCAATCCTTATTCAGGACACTGAACCATGTTTTGTTTCCAAAACATAGACAATTTATGTACCAAAACTGGAAAGTGGCGAATTACTGTACAGATTACATCACATCGGCTACGCACGATAAAAAGGGGTGATTGCGAATGCCCAGCGGGCAGCAACGGTTCGATCGAATTGACGGCGAATATCGCCATGCTGTCGCATTGGTTGCCGATATGGTTGGCTCCACCCAAACAACTGAAACCCTTGGCGCCGAACGCGCCTATTTGATGATCCGGCAATTAACGCAAGCGATGTCTGACGTCGCGAGCCAATATAACGGTATCACGCTGAAGACTGTTGGCGACGGGATCATTGCGCTGTTTGGTGCGCCCGTTGCATCGGAAACTGCGGCTCTGGATGCGTGTAGGGCCGGGCTGGCCATAGTCGACAAGATGTCGGAGCTTGGTCCGTCGCTCCGTAAAGAATTCGGAATAACCCCCGAAGTTCGAATTGGCATTGCGTCGGGCGAAGTCATGGTTGTCCAATCCGCACCTGATGGATTTGATGCCACTGGTAGCGCCATGAATCTCGCGAGCCGACTGGAGGCATTTGCCGATCCTGGACAGATTGTCGTCGAGCAGGGGATTGTCCGGGATCTTGCCCCATTGGGAAAGTTGGACAGTCTTGGACACAGGAAGATCAAGGGCCTGTCAGACACGCGTGAGTTGTATCGACTGATCGGGCTAGCGCCTGCAACAACTTCCTTTGAAATCCGGCGCAGCAAGTCTTCCAGCCGCATGGTTGGCCGCGATAGCGAGCTTTCCGATATTCGTGATTGGGTATTGGATCGCAAAGCCGGTCCTAAGCTATGTGTTATCGAAGGTCCGCCGGGAATTGGCAAATCCCGTATGGTCGATGCGTTGTGTGGAGATCTGAGTGGCAAGGTCAAAGCGCGCTTTGGAAACTGCCTGTTGAATGCAACCGATCGCAGCTTGTTGTCGCTGGTCGAAGTTATTCGTAACGAACTGAAGAAAAACGCCGATCCGGAAGCCTCACAAGCACTCAACGAAGACCTAAGCCGCTTGTTTCGAGAAAAACGCGATCCGTCAGCTTTGTTCGTGGATGTTTTGTCCGGTCAGGAAGGTAACGCTCAGAAATCCTATGATCACCAGGCCGCATACCGATTGCGATCCGACGTAGTAGAAGTGATTGGAAAGATCGCTTCTCAGTCTGAAAAGATCGTGGTCATTGAAGATGGCCATTGGATCGACACTTTGAGCTCTGACATCCTGCAGGAACTGGTGGAAAACGGTCCTTCCGAGATTCGTATCATCGTTACAGCGCGACCCGGTCAGGCCCCGAAATGGATGCGGGCCCCTGCGGTCAAGGTTGTACCGCTCAAGTCGCTGGCTGAGGATGATGTTCGCGATATGGCCGACGACATATTGGGAGGAGCGAAAGCCGACGCATCTGTCATTGAAGCGATTGCAGCTAGGTCCGAAGGCAACCCCTTTTTCGCCGAAGAAATGATCCGGCACATAGGTCTTGAAGGCTTTGAACGGGTTGAAGCCATTGGTAGCATTCAGAATATCGTTTTCAGCCGGTTTGATCGCCTTCTTCCGGACTTCAAACAATTTTTGAGATTTGCTGCAGTCGAAGGTCGAGTATTCGACACAAACGTCATCAAAATTGCGAGCGAGCTTCCTGACTTCGATATCGAGAAGGTGCTTGATAATACCGGAGGATTGCTCGAGCAAGCGCCAGGACGGCCAGCCGAACATCTCCAATTTTCACATGTTTTGGTGCGCGACGTAATATTCGGATCAGTTCCAGAGATTGAAAAACCGGCCATACACAGGAGTCTTGGCAACACTCTTGAGTCACTTACCGGCGGCGGACCCGCAGTAGCGGAGGCGTTGGCAGATCATTTTGAAGCGAGTGGCGACGTCGGCAAAGCATTCTCATATCAGACAACCGCAGCCTCATCTGCGCTGCGTAGATATGCCCTTGAAGCGTGTTTGGCGCGCTGTGAGCGCGCACTGGAATCGATCAGCGCTGCAGAGGAACCGACTAACACCGACGAACTTGCGGCGCTTATTGAGGTATATGTTAGATGCCTCGATATTATTGGTGAATTTCGGATCTTGGCCGAAGTAGTTTCGAGTTACATCGAACGAATTCCAAAAGGCTATTCGCGTACAGTTTGCATGACGCTTTGGTCAAAGAGCCTTGGACATGGCGCACAATTCGTTGATGCGATTGCCGTCGGCGACAGAGCGATCCGCGAAGCCGAAAGTGCCGGGGACGACATAGGACTTGCTTGGGCGCGTGTCGTTCGAATGCGGAATATTTTGGATGCCGGGGTAGACCAACCAGGTGAAATGCATACGCTTTTCGATCTCACAAAGGAGATCGGCGAGGGCGGATCAGATTTCTACCTTACGACCTTCCGGCTGTATACGATGCTTGCATGGCATCGGCGCATGGGTGAATTCGGCAAGGCCCGCGAATTGGGTGAGCAGCTTCTGGCATGGAGCAAGGAAGTAGGCGATAGCCGTGGAATTGGGCACGGCGCATGGGCGATGGCTTTGATCAGCCGATTTGAACAAGCTGTGGACGTCACTTTGCAATACGCGAAACTCAGCTTGGAAAATGCGGTTCCTGGCACTTCCGATTACTTGGTTGCGAAAGCTTTGGACTACACGGCCTCAATTGAGTCGGCGCTTCTTGATGACCCTGAAGTCTTTACTGACATCATCGACCGGACCGAACAGATGGGTAATTACCCGCTAAGGAATGCTTGCCTTATGCAGCGTGCCATCGGTTACTTTCGCGTCGGCAAAATTAAAAAAGGTTGGGGAGAGTTTGAGAACGCTAAGGATTTGCTTCTTGGTACGGTTATTCGCGAACAGGAAAACTTTATGCGGATCGCGGAGTGCGAAATCCTTTTGTCACTTGGGGGGATGATGCCGTCCCAAGGCCCTCGACCCAAACTTGGTTTGATTGATATCTTCTTCGTTTTGACACTGCGACCGTCGATTAGACGAAGACTAAAAAGCGCAGTGGAAGGTATATACAAAGAGGCCGAGGCATTTGGAACCGGCGGTTACGTGCTGGCAAGAGCAAGCACTATTGAAGGCTTGATGATGGTGAAGTCAAAGCCCGAGCAAGCCCGTGAAAAAATCCAAATGGCCCGACAATATTATCTCGACGAGGGCTGCATTTCCGAAGTGGAACGACTGGACGCTGTAGAAGCGCAGGTTCTGAACTGAAAACGGCGCCCGAAGGCGCCGCTTTGCAATATTTCAAGTGACTTACGCGAACCACCAACGCTCCATGAGCTTGTTGCCGTCGTTCTCCCAGTTGGCAGCGACAGCATCGTCGTGAGCCAGGTCCTTGGAATGGGCGGCAATGTAGTTTGCCCACATGGCAACGATCGCACCGCCGTCGTCCTGAAGCAGGCGCTGAGCCTCCCAGTATAGGTCCTTGCGCTTGCCTTGGTCTGTCTCAGAACGTGCTTCCACAACAACCTGATTG
This sequence comes from Boseongicola sp., assembly GCA_028818055.1. Lineage (GTDB taxonomy): Bacteria > Pseudomonadota > Alphaproteobacteria > Rhodobacterales > Rhodobacteraceae > JAPPOI01. The sequence continues at coordinate 5,163 of JAPPOI010000011.1, read as the reverse complement.
AAGCGCATGGCTGCATCCGTGTCTTTCCAAGCTGTATCGTTCCACTCGGTGTCGGCGGTATAAGCCGCGGAGTACATCCAGTCTTGAGTTGGGCGACCGCCCCAGTAACAAGCACTCCAGCCTTTCTTGTTCCAAACATTGGACCAGTATCCATCGTTTGGTTCGCGGACGATCTCAATGTCGATGCCAACTTCTTTCGCTGAAGCGGCGATCAACTGTGCTGCGTCAACTGCGCCCGCGAAAGCTGCATCTGCCGCCGAAAGTTGGATTGGGCCTGAATGCCCGGATTTCTTATAGTGTTCAGCCGCTTTCTCAGGGTTGAACTCATGCACAGGAAGTTCGGTGTTCAAGAAAGGCATCGCCGAGGAAACAGGAACGTCGTTGCCTGCTGCGCCGTGGCCCAACAAGATCTTGTCCACCAGTTCCTGACGCTTCAGCGAGTACTTCAGAGCCATACGCAGGTCATAGTTGCCAAACGGCTCGACATTCAGGCGCATTGGGAAGGTGTAGTGCTGTGTACCGGTAACTTCGAGGATGTCGAGTGTCGGCACGCGCTGCATCAACGCAACCGTCTTCGGATCGATCGAGTCAGCGTACTGCACATCGCCGTTCATCACAGCATTCTGACGGGCGGTCGTGTCCAAAATGGACAAAAGCTCGTACTCGTCAAAGTGAGCGCGGCCCTCTTTCCAGTAGTTTGGGTTCCGTGTGAACTTGGCACGAACGCCTGGTTCGTAAGCGTCCAGTACGTATCCACCTGTTCCGACACCGCTATTCGGGTCTGAGATCGAACCGCCATCTTCTGGCATGATCATCAAGTGATAGTCAGAAACGATGAATGCAAAGTCAGCATTGCCAGTTTCCAGCTCAAAGATCACCTGGTTGTCGCCGTCCTTGCGAATGTCGGTGACAGCCGTCAGCAGGCCTTTGGCCGCGGATTTTGAATCTTCGCCCCGGTGATAGTTAAACGTTGCGATCACGTCTTCTGGTGTCAGTGACTTACCATTGTGGAATTCAACACCTTTGCGCAGGTTGAAAACCCAGGTTTTTGCGTCTGAGGAAGGCTCAAAGCTTTCTGCCAGTTCGCCGATCAGTTCGCCGGTGTTCGAGACTTCAGTCAAGTGGTTGCCACGTGAGTAGATGACATTCAGGCTGAAGCCATTTTCCGATGTCGACGGGTCGAGCACGTCCGTTGTGGACCCGTACCCAGTTGCGACGCGAAGCAGACCACCTTTCTTCGGTGTCATTGCCTCGGCTTTTGTTGCCAGAGACATTGCTGTCGGCAAGGTAACGCCCGTTGCCAATGCGGACATAATGAAACGGCGACGGTTGATCTGACCTTCCGTCAGGCGTTTTGCCTGATGGCGCAGATAGTTCTCTTTTTTCATTCTCATCTCCCAAATTTCGTGCTTGTTGCGCACGTTTTTTCCGGCCGATTTGCGACCGTCCAAGCAAGTACACCCTGAAGCTAACACTTTTGCAATCTATTAGGCAAAAAATAGACCGGGTGACGCCTCACGAACGAACACCCGGTCGAACTTCATAGAAATTCAAATCGCGGTTGAACCGCTACTCGTTACCCTTCTTTTGCGCCCCCAAAATGTTGACGCTCCACAAAGCAGGCTGGTTGCATGCCTGCTATCTTGCGATCCGACCCGTTTCCGGGCCGTCCATTCTTCCAAATCCCGCCTTTGCAGGCTCGGTTGCGCCTGGCCATTGCGCGTTTTGATCTTCATTCGGAGTAATCTGCGCGAACCAAGCCTCATCACCCGGCGCATTGCCTACACGTCCGTTGTCGATCCAATTGAGTAGCTCCAAGGCAATTCGGCGTGTCGCCAAAGCGGTTGAAAAACTCGTTCCGGCCATTGCGATGACAGATCCACTTTTGGACCCTGCGCCAATAAGGCCGAAGCGCGCCGCACCATCTTCGCCCGGGAGTAAGGCGCTCGGTGCGACGCGGCCTTGTCCAACGGCATCGGTGCGTGCTGCGCTGGAAAAGATCGATGGTTTGCCATCTGTCAGGCGGTAACTCCCAATGACACGCGCCGCCTCGGTATGGGCGATTGCGTTCATGGTACCCAGACGTTGAATCGGCGGGGTTACATCAGTCAGAACCGGAGTCGGCTCATAGGAGTAAGCGTCAATGAACCGTCCGGTGGAATCGTACATATCGAAATCCGGATGTGCGAATGTCGGTGCCAGTCCTGTTTCGCTTCCAAATGTCAGGCTTTGATCGGATTGGACATAGGCCCAGACCTTCGTGTCTTGGTCTTGAGCCTCTGATGTCAGTTGAAGGGTCCATGCCCCGGCCGGCGCGGTCAGCCCGATTGGAGATTCCTGGGTAGGGCAGGTGCAGATCACATAAGCAATCCTGTGCTGTTGTGATGGATCTCCATTCAACGGTTCGTCGTCGTGAGCAGTCACATAGATCCGCGCCAATGGAACATCAGGTCGGTCGCTGTTGGTCAGCGTTGCAATTTGCCCTGGCTGGCCGGGCCCGGAGGGACCAGGAATGTTCGTGCCCAGCGGCGACATAGCTATGCTGGCAGTGTGCCGGGACTGCGGGTTAGGACTTCCGTTAATCTCGTCCGACCAAACTTCAACGAAGTTGGGGGTCAAATCCGAAGGACGCACACGCACATCCAGGCTGCTGGATTGACCGGAAGCCAGGTTAAACTCTGCCGCTCCCTCGGACAAAAGGTCGTTGCCCACCGGCAAAACGACCCGAATGACTCTATCTTCGCTTGCCGCCCGTGCTGCAGCGGCCGCAATTACTTTTTCGATAAGCATCTGTCCGTCTTTTGGACCCGCCTGAAGTCCATAGGACAGATTTATAACAACCGGGAAACTGCCATCACCGAACCCGCAGGCGTTCCAAATGCGGTCGGCACGGTCGAGGATGTAGTCGATTGCATGGATTGCATAAAACTCAAGAAAGTTTCCGGACGCACCGATGCATGATCTTGGCGGAAGTCCGACGCCGATCATTGCGATCCGCCGTCTTGCTTCGTCCAGACTTGAATCTCTCAGATCAAAGCCAGCGGCCAGATCAGCGACATGCGTCCCATGCGTGCCAGCTTCTTCCAAGCGCCGGTCTCCGCGTGCATGCCCAAACTGGGTTAGGCCAGCAGCTCGATCAAACGCCGCTTCGTCAATCGCATCCCCGCGACGAGCGTGAAACATAAGACGCTCAATCTCGGTGCGGAACAACTCCCGACCAAAGGGCACCGCGGCTCCATTGCGCCAATCTCCGGCTTGCAGCCAAGCGGACAGGAACCGTGTCCCGCCATCAATACGACGGAACCGGGCATGCGATAGTGCGATCGCGCTGTCGATCACACCAACGACAACGCTGTCGGCATCGGGTGTCCACGACAGTTCAATCCTCGGGTTCGTGGCAACCGTCGTATCCGGCGCAGGGCGCGCGAAATTGGGCAATGGGGCAGGCTGCAGATCGCCGCCAACAGAGGCAGCCCGGGGAAGGGGCTTCAGCGACAGACCTTCTGCTTCATCCGAGCCGCCAAAGACCGCAGTCCTAAACCAGTCAACATAGGGCGCATCCGCGTCCACAGAGGCAGGGGCATTCTGCCAATCGCTCCAACTGAGCGTCATAGTGGCAGTTCCTCCCATTCTGCGGCCGCCTTGGACCAATAAGTTCCAAGGATGTCTGTGTGCGGCGTGTCACCTTGCACATCGTCGGCAAGCGTGTCGGCCAACCAGTCGAAGGTCAGATCGAATGGCGGATCCGTGTCGGCTTGCTCGGCAAACGAAACAGTGATTTCCGGTGGCCACTCGCTCTCGTTCGGGTTTGTCGCCAACAGATAGATGGCTTCACCAAGCGCACATCCAATTGCTGCACCTGCGGCCGAGTCGATCGGGAAGTGAACACCTGCGACAGAACGGTTCGTGGCTACACGGTGGGCCACTTTGAACGGCATCATGGCAATGTCGTGTAATGTCGAGCTTCCGGTCATCGCGGCCTTCGGGCCAAGTCCGGTCATAAGACGGGCCATCACGGTGGCTGCCGTAAAGACCTCGGTGGCATGACCTGATGGGTAGGACGAATGATCCGGTGTCTGGATCATCGGCTGGACCTGATGTGCGAAGTCAATTGGCCGGGCAGAGCGACAGAAATGCTTGAACGGCATTTCGACGTGGACCGCCAACCGGATGGCTGCAGATATCAATTCAAGCGATTTTCCGTTTCGATCCGTATCGAGATATCCAACCGCGCCGAAGAACGACAACAGATCCTCGGTCTGTTCCAAAATCTCAGGCAGTCGATCATCGCGAAGATCTGAATAAGCCCTGACCATCGCAAGTTGCTGACGAAAAACATCCCGGCTTGGCCGGTTAAGCGTCAAAAGTTTATGGCCATCCGCTGTCATGGTCGCGGTGCCGTCGGAGCCTGTGACCGTGAAATAGGGAGTCAAAATGGAGTCCAGAAGGTCACCACGTACGGTGGCGCTTAGGTAACTGATGTCAGCGTCGCCTTTGCCAAATGGAAGTGGGTTACGTGAAGCAGTTCCATCCCAATAACCAACAATTCCGTCGTGTGTGGCGATAAGTGCCGAGCTCAGCATCCCGGATCCTGGACCACCTGCGTGATCTCCGCCTTGACCTTTGCCCTGGCCCTTACCTTGGCCTTTGCCCTGACCTTTACCTTGGCCTTTGCCTTGACCTTTGCCTTGACCTTTACCCTGGCCTTTACCGAATTCTGCCATCAAGAACCCCTCCTTGGATTGATTTCAAAGAAGCGGCAGAAACGGTGTCTGACAACCGAGAGGTCTGAGATTTGTTTCTTTTTCACGGTGCGTTCACGCTTTAACTCCAAAATAATCTAAAAATTTAGATTTCTTGAAAACGTTCCCCGTCCGTGCTCAAGTTGACGTAACGCAAACCTGACTGGGTGTGTGAGCCTTTTTGGAAGGGCGGGAAGCAAATGTTTGAGAACGAAAAGCTTATTATGCATCTCTACGGTCGATTTCGACTGTTAGACCAGGAGGGCACTGATTTTGCTCCGAAAAGTGCAAAAGCGCAGGCGCTTCTTGCGCTGGTCGCGACCGGAGATTCAGGAAGCCGAGGCCGTCTGTGGCTCCAAAAAAAGCTTTGGCCAAATAGTGAAAGTGATCGGGCGTCGGTTAGTTTACGGCAATGCCTGAG
>JAPPOI010000119.1 GCA_028818055.1 Boseongicola sp. | reverse complement strand
GTCCGGGACAGGTGAAGCAAAGCTTCAGCCACGGCCGGACGAAAAGCGTTGTGGTTGAAACCAAACGCAAGCGCGTCGTTGTGCCTAAACCCGGTTCCGGGAAGCCGACATCCACGCCAAGTCCGGCGAAGTCGCCTGCGACGGATCCGAAGAACAGACCAGCCGGCATTTCGGATGCCGAGCTCGAACGCCGCATGAAAGCGCTGGCAGCTGCGAAAGCTGCCGAGGCGGAAGAAAGCGAACGTCGCGCCGCTGAAGAGAAAGCACGCGCAGATGAACGCGAACGTCGCCGTGCCGAGGCTGAAGCCAAGGAGCGTGAGGAAAAAGAGCGCGAGGAACGGGCACGTGCCCGTGCCGAGGAAGATGAGCGCCGGAAGCGTGAGGCTGAAGAAGCCAAAGCGCGCGCCGAAGCGGCTCCGCCACCTCCGCCAGCCAAGGAAGAGGCAGGTCCCGCGCGCGGCGCGAACAAGCCAGCGCCAAAAGCTCGCGAACGCGATGACCGTGACAACCGTCGCGATAACCGCGGCGGCAAAGGCAGCCGCGATGACGGACGTCGTTCCGGCAAGCTGACCCTGAATCAGGCTCTGTCTGGTGGCGAAGGTGGCCGTCAGAAATCGCTTGCCGCAATGAAGCGGAAGCAGGAGCGCGCACGCCAAAAAGCGATGGGCGGCAACGTCGAACGCGAAAAGGTGACCCGCACTGTTCAGTTGCCAGAAGCAATCATGGTGGGCGAGCTTGCAAACCGGATGTCCGAGCGTGTTGCCGATGTGGTCAAGGCGCTTATGACAAACGGCATCATGGCCACTCAGAACCAGACGATCGACGCGGACACCGCGGAACTCATCATTGAAGAGTTCGGTCACAAAGTTCAGCGCGTTTCGGATGCTGACGTCGAAGACGTGATCGACTCCGTCGAAGATGCAGAAGGCGATCTGAAATCACGTCCACCTGTCATCACGGTTATGGGCCACGTCGACCACGGCAAGACCTCGCTTTTGGATGCGATCCGGAATGCGAAGGTTGTTGCTGGCGAAGCGGGCGGCATTACGCAGCACATTGGTGCGTATCAGGTTGTACAGGATGGCACGAAACTGACGTTCCTCGACACGCCGGGCCACGCCGCGTTTACATCGATGCGTGCACGCGGCGCACAGGTGACCGACATTGTTGTTCTGGTTGTCGCAGCGGACGACGCGGTTATGCCGCAGACGATCGAAGCGATTAACCACGCGAAAGCGGCCGAAGTTCCGATGATCGTGGCGATCAACAAGATCGACCGCCCAGCGGCCAACCCGGACAAGGTTCGCACGGACTTGCTTCAACACGAGGTTATCGTCGAGAAGATGTCGGGCGACGTGCAAGACGTCGAAGTCTCGGCGATCAACGGAACCGGATTGGAAGAACTGCTGGAAGCCATCGCGCTTCAGGCGGAAATCCTTGAACTCAAGGCGAACCCAGATCGCGCAGCATCAGGTGCGGTGATTGAAGCCCAGCTTGATGTTGGCCGGGGACCCGTGGCGACCGTGCTCGTGCAGAACGGTACATTGCGCCAAGGCGACATTTTCGTTGTTGGCGAACAGTGGGGCCGTGTGCGCGCGATGGAAAACGACAAGGGCGAGCGGGTGAAAGAAGCCGGTCCGTCGGTTCCAGTTGAAGTGCTTGGTCTGAACGGCACGCCCGAAGCGGGTGACGTCTTGAACGTTGTTGAGACTGAAGCGCAGGCTCGCGAAATTGCCGAGTACCGCGAAAACGCTGCCAAAGAAAAGCGCGCAGCAGCTGGTGCGGCGACGACGCTTGAACAGCTTATGGCGAAAGCCAAAGAAGACGAGAACGTTGCTGAGCTACCAATCGTGGTTAAAGCAGACGTACAGGGCTCGGCTGAAGCCATCGTTCAGGCAATGGAGAAGATCGGCAATGAAGAAGTCCGTGTTCGTGTCCTGCACTCGGGCGTCGGCGCGATCACGGAATCCGATGTCGGGCTTGCTGAAGCATCGGGTGCCCCTGTGTTTGGCTTCAATGTTCGGGCGAATGCACCAGCACGAAACAGCGCCAACCAAAAAGGTGTCGAGATCCGGTACTACAGCGTGATCTATGACCTGGTTGACGATGTTAAAGCTGCGGCATCCGGCCTGCTTAGCGCCGAAGTCCGCGAGAACTTCATTGGCTATGCTCAGATCAAAGAGGTCTTCAAGGTCTCGAACGTTGGTAAAGTTGCTGGCTGTCTGGTGACCGAAGGCGTGGCGCGTCGCTCCGCGGGTGTGCGCCTGCTTCGCGACAACGTTGTGATCCACGAAGGCACATTGAAGACGCTCAAGCGCTTCAAGGACGAAGTACCTGAAGTGCAATCAGGCCAGGAATGCGGCATGGCGTTTGAGAACTACGACGACATTCGCGCAGGCGATGTGATCGAGATTTTCGAGCGCGAAGAAGTCGAACGCCAACTCACGTAATAGGCGAGTAAAACGGTGAAACGGCGCGTTGGCTTTATTGCCAGCGCGCCGTTTCGTGGTGAGGGGGTAACGAGTGTACTAAACCGATAGCGGGTGTGGTGGAGTCTAAACAGGCCTTCCGTAGAACAGGTCTTTGCCCACGCGAACGGCTATCCTGCCGTCTGCAAGCGCTTGGACGAAAATTCCCTGGACCGAAATCCGGCTGCTTAGAATTATTGTGCGTATCATTCCGCCAAGTCCCCATTTCTCGGCTACACGCATAGATAGCGGAAATTCCTTCATTTGACAGTTTTTTGTAACAAACATCGGCGTTTTTCCGCGCAAAACACCGAAAAAGCCGCCCAAAATTTCTGCGCCATGATGAGTTCACACAAAAACTCCCACTGAATCAGGGGCTTGGCGATTAGAGCCAATCGCGCAGTATTGGGATAATTGGAAGGTCCGCAGGGGGCATTGGATAAGACTTCAGGTCATTGGCGCGGACCCACTTCAACGCTTGCCCCTCACGTGATTCTGGAGTGCCCTCCCATTTTCGGCACGCGAACAGCGGCATCAGCAGGTGAAAGTCGTCATAGCTGTGACTCGCGAATGTCAACGGCGCCAGGCAGCTTTCCCATGTGTTGATGCCCAATTCTTCGTGCAACTCACGGATGAGCGCAGCTTCAGGGGTTTCTCCGGCCTCAACCTTGCCTCCGGGAAATTCCCAAAGGCCAGCCATCGATTTTCCTTCAGGGCGCTGGGCTATCAACACCCGTCCGTCAGGATCGATCAGCGCAACCGCGGAAACGAGAACGGTTTTCATGACCTGTAGTCGGCGTTGATCGTAATGTAGCCATGCGTCAAATCACAGGTCCACGCCACGCCGTCGCTGGCACCGACCCCAAGATTGACAAGGATCGTGATCTCGTCGTTCTTCATGTAACTCGCGCCGTCTTCTTCGCGATAGCTTTCAGCAACCCAGCCGTTCTCGGCCACGAGTATCGGGCCAAACTCGATCTTGAGCTTGTCTCGATCAGCCTGCGCACCGGACTTGCCCACGGCCATGACGATGCGGCCCCAGTTAGGGTCCTCACCAGCGATGGCTGTTTTGACCAAGGGCGAATTGGCGATGGCCATAGCAGCTTTCTGTGCGTCAGCTTCGTCGGCGGCACCCGTGACAATGATTTCGACGAACTTAGTTGCGCCTTCGCCGTCTCGAACAACTTGATGGGCCAGATCCTGCATGACGATTTCAAGCATCGACTCGAAAGTCAGATCATCTGTGACATCGACACCCGACGCTCCAGTTGCAGCGACCAAAACTGTGTCTGAAGTCGAAGTATCGCTATCGACCGTGATACGATTGAACGTGTGATCGACTGCTTCTGTCACCATCTCTTGGAGCTTGTCATGGGCGATTTTTGCATCCGTAAAGACATAAGCCAGCATAGTCGCCATATCGGGCGCGATCATGCCTGACCCTTTGGCAATTCCCGTGATCGTGACGCGCCCATTCGGAGTTTCCAGCACCCGGACAGACCCCTTTGCATAGGTGTCAGTCGTCATTATCGCGCCTGCCGCATCCTGCATTGATGCAGCACCGGCGCTTTCAACCAATCCGGCGACGGCATTTCGAATGCGTTCGTCCGGCAGGCGTTCGCCGATCACACCAGTGGAAGACGTGAACACCCGCGATGCGGGTATGCCGGCTGCATCCGAAACGGCGCTACAGATGGCTTCAACCGATTGATCACCGGCGCGCCCTGTGAACGCGTTTGCGTTGCCCGAATTAACAAGAATTGCGGCACCGGCCTCGCTTCCAGACCCCAACTTCGCCTGACAGTCCAAAACCGGCGCCGCACGCGTGGCCGACTTTGTGAAAACTCCGGCAATTGTGGTGCCGGGATCAAGCAAGGCAAGCATGACATCATCGCGACCTTGGTATCGCACGCCGACTGCGGCGGTCGCGAAGCGAACACCGTCGACGACAGGCATGTCCGGGAAGCCCTCTTTAGGGGCCAGCGGCGAAACAGTCGTGTCGGCCATTCTTATTCTCCGAGAAGCGAAAGATCGTCCAACAAGGCTGGATCGATATCCTCTTTCGTCATGCGGGTAACGTCCGACGCGGCTTCCAATTCCGCTGCTCTGGACTCGACGGCACGACGGCGGATCTGATCGAAGAGCTGTGGCCGTACCTCTTCCAGTGAAGGTGGCGGCACTTCGCGTGTTTCGTTCAGTCGAATGACATGCCAGCCAAACTGTGTCTGTACGGGAACTTCCGAGATTGTGCCGGCTTCCATTGCCAGTACAGCCTCTTCAAATGGCGGAACCATTGCGCCCTTGCCAAACCACCCCAGTTGACCACCGTTCGGTCCCGACGGGCCGGTCGATTTTTCTGCGGCCAACTCCGCGAAATCTGCTCCGCCGGTCAGCTCTTCAATGATAGCAATCGCTTCTTCTTCGGTATCCACCAAAATGTGCGACGCATTGAATTCAGATTCTGGCAGAACCTCACCGTACGATGTTTCGTACTCGGCCTGAAGCGCTTCGTCGGTCATGGCCTCTCGAACGATCCCACGAATTGCTTCGGCTGCCCGTAGCGCGCGTTCTTCATTCTCCAGTGTCGCGATGGAACCCGGGGATAGTTCACCCGACAGATCGCCCAGCAGTGTTTGCTGTACCAACTGATCCATAATCCCGTCGAAAAGGACGTCTGGTGCCAGCGATTGATACTGTTGCGGCAAGCGCTGCTTCAACACGATCATGTGGCCAAGTGTAATTTCAGTTCCGTTCACTGTGGCCACAACCGTATCGGCGGATGCGTGACTCTCTGCCTGAGCGGTGCCCGATAGCGCTATAAGCGCAACAAATGCAGCAGAAAGCGTGGGTTTGAGAAGCATAATCAATCCTCTGAGGTCGCCATGCCTTGTGGCGACGTTGACAGTTAATATCAGGCCCCTTACATCGCCTTGCAGCGGTAAGACAGCTATTGTCTTGCACTTCTATGGCGGGCCAGAGGCACGGGCAAGCGCAACCCCTCACACAAACTCGTCACCCACGCGGCTAAGGCAGGTATAAATGCTCGGTTTTGGAACGATTGCAAAGAAAGTCTTCGGTACGGTCAACGACCGAAAAGTGAAGGCAGCACAATCGATGGTGGCTCGTATCAACGAGCTAGAAGCCGAGTTCGAGGCTCTGTCGGATGAAGGGCTGATCGAAAAGACAGCCGAGTTCAAGCAACGCGTGGAAAATGGCGAAAGTCTGGACGATCTTCTGCCCGAGGCCTTTGCCAATTGTCGTGAAGCAGCAAAGCGAGCACTTGGCTTGCGCGCCTTTGACGTTCAGCTCATTGGCGGCATGATGCTTCATGAAGGCAACATTGCTGAGATGAAGACGGGCGAAGGCAAAACACTGGTCGCGACATTCCCGGCCTACCTGAATGCTCTTACCGGCAACGGCGTCCACATCGTTACTGTGAACGATTACCTCGTTCGTCGCGACGCTTCGTGGATGGGCAAGGTTTTCGCCGCTCTTGGAATGACAACTGGCGCGGTTTACCCGCAGCAACCCGAAGCCGAAAAGAAAGAGGCCTACGCTGCAGACGTCACGTATGCGACCAACAACGAACTTGGGTTCGATTATCTTCGCGACAACATGAAGCCCAATCTGGACGACATGATGCAACGGGGCCACCACTTTGCCATCGTGGATGAAGTTGACTCGATCCTGATCGATGAGGCGCGGACACCGCTGATTATCTCGGGACCATCCGAAGACCGCTCTGAGCTGTACGTGACCATCGATAAGCTGATCCCGCGCCTGACGGACGAGCATTATTCGATTGACGAAAAAACGCGGAACGTGACCTACACCGACGAAGGTAATGATTTCCTCGAGAACTTGCTTCAGTTCGAAGGTTTGCTGCCGAAAGAGCAATCGCTCTACGATCCGGAATCCACCACGATCGTTCACCACGTCAATCAGGGTCTGCGCGCGCACAAACTGTTCACCAAAGACAAAGAGTACATCGTTCGCGACAACGAAGTTGTGCTGATCGATGAATTCACAGGCCGCATGATGCCTGGCCGCCGTCTTTCGGAAGGTCTTCATCAGGCCATCGAAGCCAAGGAAGGCGTCGCGATTCAGCCTGAAAACATTACATTGGCTAGTGTGACGTTCCAGAACTATTTCCGCCTGTACAAAAAGCTTGCTGGCATGACTGGCACCGCTGCAACCGAGGCGGAAGAATTTGGTGAGATTTATCGACTTGGCGTAGTCGAAATTCCGACAAACGTGCCGGTTGCCCGCGAAGATGAAGACGATCAGATTTATCGCACAGCGCGTGAAAAGTTTGACGGCATCGTTGAAGCGATCAAGGAAGCGCATGACAAAGACCAACCCGTATTGGTTGGTACGACGTCAATTGACCGGTCCGAATTCCTGTCAAATCTCCTGAACGAGCAGGGGATCGAACACAAAGTTCTGAACGCGCGCCATCACGAACAAGAGGCGCAGATCGTCGCCGATGCTGGCAAGCCAGGCGCGGTTACCATCGCCACAAACATGGCTGGTCGCGGCACCGACATCCAATTGGGCGGTAACGTGGAAATGCGGGTGCTTCAGGCGCTGGCAGAAGACCCCGAAGCTGACCCTGAAGCCATTCGATCCAAGATCGAATCTGAGGTTGCCGATGCGAAACAGAAAGTGCTGGAAGCTGGCGGGCTTTATGTTTTGGCGACGGAACGCCACGAGAGTCGTCGTATCGACAACCAGTTGCGTGGTCGATCGGGCCGTCAGGGCGACCCTGGTCGATCCTCGTTCTTCCTGAGCCTGGAAGATGACCTGATGCGCATCTTCGGCTCTGAGCGTTTGGACAAAGTGTTGTCGACGCTGGGCATGGAAGAGGGCGAAGCGATCAAACACCCATGGGTGAACAAGTCACTTGAACGTGCGCAAGCCAAGGTGGAAGGCCGTAACTTCGACATCCGCAAGCAGCTCTTGAAGCTTGACGACGTCTTGAACGATCAGCGGAAAGTTATCTTTGGCCAGCGTCTCGAGATTATGGAATCTGATGACGTCGGTGAGATTGTGCAGGACATGCGGCACGAAGTGATTGATGACATGGTCGATCACTATATTCCGCCAAAGTCCTATGCCGACCAGTGGGACACCGAAGGACTTCGCGAAGAAGTGCAGCAGAAGCTCGGCGTTACGGTTCCTGTCGTTGAATGGGGCGACGAAGAGGGTGTCGATGACGAGACCATTCGCGAACGTCTTTACGATGCTTCTGATGAGTTCATGTCAGCGAAAGCCGAGCAATTTGGCGACGAAGCAATGCAATCCATAGAAAAGCAGCTTTTGCTTCAAACCATGGACACTAAGTGGCGTGAGCACATTTTGAAGCTTGAGCACTTACGGTCCGTGGTCGGCTTCCGCGCGTACGCACAACGCGATCCTGTCAACGAATACAAAACCGAAGCGTTTCAACTTTTCGAAGGCCTGCTTGACGGACTTCGTGGAGAAGTGACCGAGAAACTTGCTCAGATCCGGCCTATGACGGAAGAAGAGCAACAGGCGATGGTCCAGCAAATGCTTGCTCAGCAACAGGCAGCAGCCGGTCTAGCTGCGCCTGCCGAACAGGAAAAGTCTGGTCCGCCAAAGCCTACTCAAGAGGCCATTGACGCCGGATTTGTCGAAGATGACCCATCTACTTGGGGTAATCCTGGACGGAACGACAAATGCCCTTGTGGATCAGGCAAGAAATTCAAGCATTGTCACGGCGCGCTTTAGCGCTCTGTGACCTTCGCGACTCATCTGCCAACAATATGAACACACGCGCCTTTTTGCCCTGCGAAGGCCGAAGGTTCTGATTTAGTCTCAGCGGCAACGAAATGGGCGCCACAAATGAGCGCCCCGGTCGCATGACGGCCGCATTCGATGAGGCAGGTATGAACTTTCTTTCGGCGCTGGATTGGCGACGCCCCCTTTTGATTGTTGGAACATTGTTGGCCGCGTTCGCGAGCGGTCACTTCATGCAAAATGGATTGCCTGTCGGGCGTGAATTGGCGATCACCAGCGACGCACCAGATGCAGGGCCGATCATCGAAAGATCGGACGAAATCCCAGAGCTTCCTGTGCCGCCTGCCGCAACATTGATCCCAATGGGACTCGAGCCCGCTCCATCGGGCAATGGCATCGCTGACGACTCTCCATTACCAAATATTCCGCGCGATGAAGCGACCGGACGCCAGGTTGTGGATCCATGCATCGCCACCGCTGTCGCAGAGCCTTTGATCGGTGGACGTGTGTTGATTAGCCTCGAGGCGTCTTGCGTCGCGGGCAAGCAGGTTGAGATCAGGCAAGATATGATCTCGGTCAGCTATCAACTCGACACCGAGGGACGCGCTGTTATCGAAATGCCCGCGTTGGATACGCAGCCGCGCATCGCCATTCACTGGCCGGATGGTCGTTCATCAGAAGTAGACGCCGAGGTCCCGGACGCATTTGAGTACCATCGGGCGGCATTGATCTTTGAAGGCGATCCACTGCTTTTTCTGCATGCGCTCGAGTTTGGCGCAACGCGGGGAAGAAGCGGTCACGTGCATACGCTGTCGCCTATGACGATTGACCAATCTATGCGCGGCGTTGGTGGATACTTG
>JAPPOI010000436.1 GCA_028818055.1 Boseongicola sp. | reverse complement strand
TGAAGAACCTGGCATCCTGTTTGTGAACGATGGCGGCGCTTTCGGTGGCGGCAACGATCCGATCGAAGTTCCTCATACCGCGGAACAGGCGACCTCGTCGGGAACGTGGGCGTTTAACTTCAATGCCGATAATCCGGGCAATGGCCAGAACCAGGCTCTTATCTCGAAAGATCACTCTGGATTTGAAACAGGTGGACACCTGACGGCCTACATAACCGGCAATGGCGTCCTCAAAGTTCGCTTCCAAAGCGAAACTGAAGAAAAGTACCTTGTCGATTGGAAAACAAAGATCGAAGCGGACACCGATTATCACTTCGCATTTACATTCGATGAAGACGAAATCGCTCTTTATCTGGATGGTGAGTTGATTGACGCCGACACCGGTTTCGAAGGCGGAATGAGCGGGAACGAAGAAGACCTTGCCATTGGTGCCTCTACACGCACTCGCATCGATGAGAATGACAACCTGCAGTGGCACTTCGACGGTGACATTGAAGATGTGATGCTTCTTGACCGACCTTTGGAGGAAGTTGAGATCCTGCTTCTGGCCGAAGCAGATAACGATTTGGATGCCTTAGCCGGTCTCTACGGTGAAGAAGTCGCAGAAGAGCCTGAAGAGGAAACCGAGGAAGAAGAAACCGAAGAAGAAACAGGCGAAGAGACACCTGAAGAGGAAGAAACCGAAGAGACTCCTGAGGAAGAGGAGGAGGAAGAAGAAGAGGAGACTCCAGAGGAGGAACCTGAAGAGGAAGAAGAAACACCTGAAGAGGAGCCTGAGGAGGAAGAGGAGGAAACTCCCGAAGAGGAACCGGAAGAAGAAGAGGAAGAAGAAACCCCGGAGGAAGAACCGGTATCAGGTGAATCCGGCTTCGCAGCGGTCATCTCGCGATTGATCAATATCCTTCTTTCAATCTTCGGAATGGGTGGAGATGACACACCACCGCCAGCTCCGGAGGATATCGAGGAAGAACTGGATGAAATCACCGATCTTCTCACCGACATGCTTCCTGAGAGGGGTGCGCCCGAAGACGAGATGCTTCCTGAAGATGATGAGGAAGATATGCTTGAGGCTGTCATGTAACTTGCCCGTTGCCTGACAATAGCCGAGCCCCGGAGGTTTTCCTCCGGGGCTTTTTCGTTGCGGGTCATTTGGGGATTGGAAACCGGTCAAAAAAATATCTCAAACCACTCGAAAATGCGCTTTCGCGAATTGACCTGTTACCGCTGACACGTCAGTGTCCGAAGAAGTTGGTGACGGTTTCGGCCAATTGTCTGGGAGGACATTCCGTGTTGAATATTGCTGTTCTGGGCGCTGGCCGTATCGGTCAGGTGCACGGCAAAGCTGTTGCTGCCACCGAAGGCGCGCAGCTCGTTGCAGTGACCGATCCGTTTGAGAAAGCTGCTGAAGAGTTAACGTCTCGCTTTGGCGGCGACGTAAGGTCTATGGAGCAGATTGAAGCGGATTCCGACGTGGATGCCGTCATCATTTGTACTCCAACAGACATGCACGCGGACTTGATTGAGCGGTTTTCTCGTGCGGGTAAGTCAGTGTTTTGTGAAAAGCCTGTCGACCTGTCGGTTGAACGCGTTCAGAACTGCCTGAAAGTTGTCGAAGAAACTGGCTCGACTTTGATGGTTGGGTTCAATCGCCGGTTTGATCCCGACTTCAACGCTTTGAAAAATGCATTGGACAAAGGCGACATTGGTAAGACGGAATTGGTCGCAATAACGTCGCGTGATCCGGGCCCGCCGCCCTACGAGTATATTGAGCGATCTGGTGGCATCTTTCGGGACATGATGATTCACGATTTCGATATCGCCCGCTGGCTATTGGATGATGAGGTCGAGACGGTTTACGCCAGTGGCAGCGTTTTGGTTGACGAAGAGATTGGCAATAGAGGCGACTTTGACACTGCGAGCGTCGTTTTGACGACGGCCTCCGGTCAACAAGCAACAATCACCAATTCGCGTCGCGCCGCATACGGATATGACCAACGCATTGAAGTCCACGGCTCGGAGGGCGCTGCATTCGCCCAGAACAAGCATCAGTCGACCGTCGAGGTGGCTGGCGTCGAAGGGTATACCAAGCCGCCGCTCATGGATTTCTTCATGGATCGCTACGAAGCCGCGTATGCAATTGAAATTGCGGCATTTGTAAAGGCCGTATCGGACGGCACTGAACCACCTGCTACAGGTCATGATGGTCTTATGGCGTTAGTTCTTGCGGAAGCCGCCGATCGTTCGGCACGGGAAAAAAGTGTAATTTCTGTCCAGGCAATTCTGGGCTGACAATTTCGGAGATTAGATATGGGCACAATTCGACTTACTGCTGCTCAAGCACTCGTTCGTTATCTGAGTGCACAACTCACAGAATCTGGTGAGCCATTCATCGCTGGTGTTTGGGCCATTTTCGGTCATGGCAACGTGGCAGGGCTGGGCGAAGCGCTTTATGCGTCGCGCGACGCTATTCCAACTTACCGGGGCCACAACGAACAAACGATGGCTCACACAGCAATCGCTTATGCCAAACAAATGAAGCGGCAACGGGCAATGGCCGTGACATCGTCCATCGGACCGGGCGCAACCAATATGGTGACGGCTGCGGCCTTGGCGCACGCCAATCGCATTCCGGTTCTGATCATCCCAGGTGACATCTTCGCGACCCGCGGCCCAGACCCGGTTTTACAACAGGTCGAAGACTGGTCAGATGGCACAGTCAGTGCAAATGATTGCTTCCGGCCGGTCAGTCGTTACTATGACCGGATTTCCCGCCCCGAGCATCTTTTGACCGCGCTGCCGCGGGCATTTTCGACAATGCTAGATCCGGCAACCTGCGGGCCGGTTACACTTGCGTTCTGTCAGGACACGCAAGCAGAGGCATATGACTATCCAGAAGCGTTTTTCAAACCCAAGGTTTGGAAAATGCGCCGCATTGCTCCTGATGCGAACGAACTGGAAACAGTGGCCGAGGCGGTGAAGCAAGCAGAACGCCCAGTGATTGTCGCGGGTGGCGGTGTTCACTACTCCGATGCGGCAACTGAGCTGCAAGCCTTTGTTGAAAAACACAATATTCCGATAGCCGAAACGCAAGCGGGCAAGTCGGCACTCGCGTGGGATCATCCGATGAACTTTGGTCCAGTCGGGGTGACTGGCTCGGACTCGGCCAACACATTGTGCAACCAAGGCGATGTGGTGCTGGGCGTTGGCACGCGTCTTCAAGATTTTACAACCGGCTCGTGGTCGCTGTTCCAGAATCCAGAACGCACGCTGGCAAGTTTGAACGTGCAGGCCTACGACGCCGTCAAGCACGGCGCGCTGCCGCTAAACGCCGACGCTCGAGTCGGATTGAAGGCGCTTTCCGATGCGCTCGGCGACTATCGCGCGCCGGACCCTGATGCCGCTTTGAAAGAGACATGGTTCGGCAACGTAGACCCGCTCACAGCGGCCCCGAGCGATACAAATGCATTGCCGACCGACATGCAGGTCGTGGGGGCCGTGCAGCGGTCAAGCGGCGACGACACAATCGTAATGGGCGCCGCCGGAACAATGCCGGGTGAGCTTCACAAGTTGTGGAAAGCACCACGCCCCGGTTCGTACCATATGGAGTATGGCTTTTCGTGCATGGGCTATGAGATTGCTGGAGCTATTGGGATCAAGATGGCTGAACCTGATCGCGACGTCATCGCGATGGTCGGGGACGGCAGCTACATGATGGCAAACTCGGAATTGGCCACCGCTGCTATGATGGGCATCAAAATCACGGTCGTGATCACCGATAACCGCGGGTTTGGGTGTATCAATCGTTTGCAGAAGGGCACCGGTGGCGCTGAATTCAATAATCTTTTGGATACCGCTTACCATGTGAATCCATCCGCAATTGATTTTGCTGGTCACACGCGTGCGATGGGCGCCGAGTCGGTGCATGTCGGTTCGATCTCAGAACTGGAAACCGCGCTTGAGACCGCGAAGTCGGCTTCTGGCCCGTTTGTTGCCGTGATCGACACGGACCCATACCCGTCTACAGAATTTGGTGGAAGCTGGTGGGAAGTTGCCGTTCCTGAAGTGAGCGAACGCAGCGAAGTACAGGACGCCCGAAAGAACTATGAAAAGGGATTGGCTGCGCGTAACGCAACCTGATCTTGGATTTTGTGAACCGAAGGCATCTCTTATGACTGATCTGATCCGCAAACCAAACGGTGTGCGTGGCAAAGTCCATAACATTACGCCCGAATCTGCAGGTTGGGGTTATGTCGGATTTGATTTATATCGCTTGGCCGAAGGCGAAACGGTCGGAGAGGCCACGCAAGATCGCGAAGCAATTCTGGTGCTCGTAGAAGGGCGTGCGGAAATTTCGGCGTCAGGTTCCAACTTTGGTGAGTTGGGCGATCGAATGGATGTTTTTGAACGTACACCGCCACACTGCGTATACGTTCCAAGTTCTTCCGATTGGAGTGCAATGGCTACAACTGAATGCACACTCGCCGTTTGCTCAGCACCCGGATCAGGTGGCCATGACGCAGCTATCATCGGTCCGGTAGGCATCCAGACCGAACCCCGCGGAAAAGGCACGAATACCAGATATATCAATAACATAGCGATGGAAAATCGCAATGTTGCGGATAGTCTGCTGGTGACCGAGGTATTCACGCCTTCAGGCCATTGGTCGTCCTATCCGCCGCACCGTCATGATGAAGACGACTATCCAAACATGACATATCTGGAAGAGACCTATTATCATCGTCTCAACCCTTCGCAGGGTTTTGGAGTTCAAAGGGTTTGGACCGAAGACGGAAGTTTGGATGAAACTATGGCTGTTTCGGATCACGACGTCGTTCTTGTTCCCAAGGGGCACCATCCCTGCGGTGCCCCTTATGGTTACGAAATGTACTATTTGAATGTCATGGCGGGTCCGCTCCGAAAATGGCGGTTCAAGAACCACCCGGATCATAATTGGATTGCGGAACGCGACGCATAGAATCTAGAGCGAACTGCCTTCGACCTGGCGTTCTAAACGCACCAGCGCCTCGGCAAGACCTTCTTGGGTCGGGTTCAACTTTTCAACTTCACGCCACGCAGCAAGGGCCGCTTCTGGCTTGCCGATTTCCTCGAGGATGAGAGCCAAACCACTTAATGCTCCAAAGTGGCTTGGGTTTCGGGCGAGCGTTTGACGAATGTCCTCTAACGACAATCCGTATCGACCCTGCTGGAAATAAGCAGTCGCACGAGCATTATAGCCTTCTGCAAAGTCCGGAGCGTGATCAATCAAAGCAGTGAAATGCTCAATTGCGGTGCGCGTATCACCCTCGGCCATTGCCTCGCGGCCTCGTGCCAAGAGTAAATCCATGGCATCTGAGCCGGAATTTGACCAAATCTCGTAAATTCGGTTCTGAATTTGTGCTGCCCCGGCGATATCTGCCGTTTTCAGGCCCTCAAGCAAGGCATCAAGCTCAGAATCCTCGCTTGCCAAGACCGGGGTCAGGAAAACCATACTTGCGGCGACTGCCGCAACGGCACATTTGAGATATGAGCTGATCCGTTGCATGACACTAGCGAGATTAGCGCATACCGCGCCAATTGCGAGCCCTCTGGGCATCACGAATTGAGGAACGAAACATGAGTGAAATGATCGATCAGGCTGTAGCCGCTTTGAACGAAAAGCTTACAGGTGCCGGTTTCGATGGTACTGCAAAGTTTGTCATCGACGGTGAGGGTGCCATTATGCTGGATGGCGAAGGTGCACGGGCCGGTGATGAAGACGCTGACGTCACGCTGTCTGCGGATGCCGACACATTCAAATCCATTCTGGATGGGTCGTTGAACCCCACGGCTGCATTTATGGGCGGCTCACTGAAGCTGGACGGCGATATGGGCGCTGCCATGCGTCTTGGGTCTGTGCTGTCCTGACCGATCAAGCGCCATATCACGCTGATTTGGCGGAAGGCCCGGAAGGTGCGCGGGCCTTTTGGGCCCGTTCGTCTGATGGCGTGCGGGTCCGGATTGGTTATTGGCCGACTGGGCTTGCGCCACAGGGGACAGTTTTGCTTTTCCCCGGCCGAACCGAGTACCTGGAAAAGTATGGTCGGGTTACGTCGGAGTTAACGGCTGCAGGATACCATGTTCTTGGAATTGATTGGCGTGGTCAGGGTCTTTCGGACCGCTTGACCGAGGACTCGCGCCTTGGTCACGTTCTCAGTTTCGACGACTACCAGTTGGACGTGAGATCTCTTTTGGCGAAAGCCGAAGAACTGGAGCTTCCCAAGCCGTTTTATCTTTTGGCACATTCGATGGGTGGGTGCATTGGCCTGAGAGCGCTTGTCGAAGGTCTTGAAGTGAACTGCGCTGTCTTTTCCGCTCCGATGTGGGGCATCTTTGTTTCGCGCGGCGCTGGACCTGTTGCCAAGTTCCTTCCTTCAATTATGAAGGCTTCCGGCCAGGGGCTACGGACGCTGCCTTCGACCAGCCCCACCAGCCACATCACCGGCACGACGTTCATGCTAAACCTGTTGACGAACGACCGCGATCATTACGATTACATGCGACGGCAGGCGGAAGCCCATCCTGAGTTCGCGCTGGGCGGACCAACGTATTTCTGGTTTTCTGCCGCCCGACGCGAGATGGCATCGCTGATCAACGCTCCGCGGGTCAACTTGCCTGTCCAGACGTATCTTGGAACCCGCGAAGCCATCGTCGACCCGAGGGCGATCCGCGAAATGCACGAGAATTGGCCGTCTGCAGAGCTGACTATCGTCAGCGGTGCACGGCATGAATTGATGATGGAAATACCCGAACTCCGCAGCCAGTTCATGACTGGTGCGTTAGAGTTCTTTAAGCAAAACCGATAGCGGTGGACTAGGCGACGGCCTTTGGCTGCGCTGTGTTTGCCGGCTTGGCCGTGGCCTTTGTTGCCCCAAGCGCTCGGCGAGCGCTTTTCATGGCCTCTTCGGTTTTCTTGGAAGCCTCCAGTTCCGCCACTCCGGCCAATCCAAGAGCATCGATTAGGAACTCCATTTCAAGGAAGCCTTGTTGCGAAACCCCCAGCGCCCGCAGCTGCCGCGAGAACGTTCGCGCAGCCATGCTGCGTCGACATTTACGTTGTTTTTTGAAATTCGCTGAATGCGATTGCCAGTCGTCACCAGAAAACTGGCATCCCCCACATTTACACATATCCCACCAAACTCTTTACATCTAAGGCGGCACCAACTCACCGCATGTTCTTTGTACGTCCAAAATGTGGCGACAATAAGGAAAACTCAAAAATAGCCACAAAAAATATTTTATAAACAACTAGTTAGATAAAAAGGCGCGTTCCGCCCCTCCGGAACGCGCCTTGCCCCACCCAGACGACGGGGGCACGTCGCACCTCGTGCCGCCACGTCTTGAGCAACTCTTACGATCATGCGGAATGCAAAAGCAGAACATCATACCAGGCAATTCAAGATTGCCGAGTTTGCGTTCAGTCGAGGGTGGGGAAGTTTCGCGATCTTGGCCCCGGCCAATATTGCCTACGGGCGGTTAGAAAGCACTTAGACTTTCAGATGATCGTTTTGGATACCAACACTCAACTCGTTACACTCACACACTGAGTCCGGTTACCCTTCCGAACTCAAGACCTTTGTAAGGCGTAAATGTGGCACAAGTTGGGCGAATTGCGCTTTTTTTAAGTATTGAATCCCGTTTAGTTGGTGCAATGCCAAGCCTTTGTCTTCGGCAAGGAGACAATCACTAGCATTCTACGGCTCAACGTAGAGTTCGCACAGGTGATCGACATCGAGATATCGATCACCTATCTCCGGGCAAATTTAGCCTGCGTCCTTATAACTGACTTGCTTTATGTCAGCGTCAGGATCGGACTTTTCTCTGCGAACGAGAAGGCGGTTCAAAGCATTCACATAAGCTTTGGCGCTTGCCACAACCGTGTCCGTGTCAGCAGACTGCCCTGTGGTTATGCGGCCATCTTCCTCCATGCGCACACTTACTGTCGCCTGCGCGTCGGTGCCTTCTGTAACAGCATGCACTTGATACAGCTGAAGCCGTGCCTCATGTGGGAAAAGCTCTTTCACAGCGTTAAATGTTGCATCAACCGGTCCGTCACCTTGCGCTGTTGTTCGCTTCTCTACGCCGTCAATCTCGAGAATTAGGTCTGCCGATTGCGGCGCTTCCGTTCCACAGATCACACGAAGGAACTTAACTTGAATGCGATCGTGGGCGTCTCCGGACTCTTGGTCGCGCATCAGTGCCAGCAAGTCGTCTTCGAAAACTTCCTTTTTGCGATCTGCCAAAGCTTTGAATCGTACAAAGACGTCATTCAGTTGATTGTCGGCCAGATCAAATCCAAGATCTTTCAACTTAGATCTCAGTGCGGCTCGGCCCGAATGCTTACCCATCACGATGTTGGTTTCGGTCAGGCCGACATCTTCGGGGCGCATGATTTCAAACGTCTCAGCGTTTTTCAGCATACCGTCCTGGTGGATGCCGCTTTCATGCGCGAAAGCGTTTTTCCCAACAATGGCCTTGTTGTACTGAACCGCAAAGCCCGAGACCGTGGCGACGCGCCGTGAAATGTGCATCAGCTTTGTGGCGTCGACGCCTGTGGTAAATGGCATGATGTCGCCGCGCACGCGCATCGCCATAACGACTTCTTCCAAAGCCGTGTTGCCCGTGCGCTCCCCAAATCCATTGCTCGTACACTCGATTTGGCGCGCACCTCCTTCGACGGCGGCAAGCGCGTTGGCCGTCGCCATGCCCAGATCATTGTGACAATGAGTGGCAAACACAACATCTTCGGCACCTGGCACAGTCTCGATCAGTCGCTTGATCAAGTCAGCACTTTCGCGCGGGGCCGTGTACCCGACGGTGTCGGGGATATTGATCGTGGATGCGCCGGCTTTGATCGCTATTTCAACAACGCGGCACAGATAGTCCCACTCGGTTCGTGTGGCATCCATGGGCGACCACTGAACGTTGTCGCACAGGTTTCGCGCGTGGGTGACCGTTTCATGAATCTTGTCGGCCATTTCATCCATAGTCAGGTTCGGAATGGCGCGATGAAGAGGAGAGGTTCCGATAAATGTGTGGATGCGCGGGAGGCTGGAGGTTTTGAA
>JAPPOI010000116.1 GCA_028818055.1 Boseongicola sp. | reverse complement strand
GATCAAGCTTTCGACGAGAGACCTGAGCTTAAGACGATAGCTCTCCGCCACATCGGCCTCGGCAATGATCTTCTCGGCTTCTTTCAGGGTTCGGATGCGGAGACACGAGGGGAAGACCCGGGTGCGGTTCTCTTCACGCTTTAGGAGCACAGCCTCTTCGAGCCAAGACACGGCCGTCTTAACGCGGGTGTCGTCTGTCGCAGTGTCCCGTTCAAACTCTAGATCTTTCTCCTCTCGAACGATTTCCCCCGGCGTGGCAACCACCTCGCCCTTTTGCTTCGTCCGACGATCTAGCCGTCTGAGGGACTTGAGAATGGCGCCGATCTCGCGCTTCTCAAGCCGGGACCGGGCTGAAAGGCTGAATTGGCGTTCAATGTCGTCGCGACTGAAGAGGAGGATGCATCGGGCATGATCCCGATCGCGACCGGCACGCCCCGCCTCCTGAAGGTAGTTCTCTAGTGAGCCCGGAATGTCTGCATGCACGACAAGGCGGATGTCCGGCTTGTCGATCCCCATCCCAAAGGCGTTGGTGGCCGCGATGACGCGTAACGCGCCGTCGGCAAAAGCCATCTGCACATCGTGTTTCTCTTCCGGTTTCAGGCCGGCGTGGTAATGCGCCGCCGCAAAACCGCGCTCCTTGAGAAAAGCTGCTACACGCTCAGTTGCGGACCGTGTTGAGCAGTAGACGATCGCTCCAGACGTACCTGATTTCGGAAGAGCATCTTGCAAGACCGTTACGACGTCCCCAAGCTTTTTACCCTTGTCCGTGGGAATGATCTCGAATGAGAGGTTTTCGCGGACGGCCCCACCGTCGAGAAGCTTAAGGATGACGCTAAGCTTGGTTTTGAAATGGTCAGTTATGTCTTGGATGACGTCGGGTTTTGCCGTTGCTGTCAGACAGATGATCGGTGCGGGGACTTCATCGCCAGAGTACTCTTTGATGAATCGTCCGACGTACCGGTAGTCCGGCCGGAAATCATGCCCCCATTTCGAGACGCAGTGCGCCTCATCGAGGACCCAATACCCTACTTCACGTTGGTTCAGAACAGAACGGACAGATGGGCTCCGGAGCTGCTCCGGTGAAATCAACAGCATCGCTGCATCACCGAGGCGCACTTGGTTCAGAGCTTCTTGGCGCTCGGGCATCGAGAGCATGCCGTTGATTGTGACGCAGGACGTGATGCCCTGCCGGCACATCCCCTCCACCTGATCTGCCATGAGGGCAACAAGCGGAGAGATCACTACAGTCAGCGCCCCGGTCTTCGTGAATTGGGAAAGCGCAGGCAGTTGGTAGCAGACGGACTTGCCGGTCCCGGTGGGCAAGATACCGAGGATTGGGCTCTTACCAAGGGCAGTCGCAACGATGGTTTCCTGGAGCGGCTTGCCATCAGGCCCTACCGGGTTTGGCCGAAACCCTTCAAAGCCAAACCATCTCTTGAGGAGGGCTTTTGGGTCGTTCTGTTCGCGGCACCACTCGCAGTCAGGATCTGTGCAGGGTGTATCACGAAGGCGGCGAACCAGGCGGCTAGCCTCGGGGAATTGATGACGCACCCAGGGGGGCATGACGGAGTCGCCGCCCGCCACTGAGATCCAGGCGAGCGCGTAAGCGAGCGGCCAACCGTCCCGCGCTGCTTCGGGAATGACAGTTTCGATCTTATGGACGCAGGCTTCGCCACGCAGCAGTCTCCGTATTGCCGTTTGTGCCTCCGCAGGACCCGGGCGTCGAGCCCCTCGCACAAATTCAAAGACTGCATCGAAGCCCGCATGGTCTAATTGCGTGGTCGTTAGGTAGTGGTAGACCCGTGTTATCTCTGGATCAGCATGGTTGATCTCAGAAAGTGCCTCAATCTGATTGCTCAAAACGATAAGCACCAGGTCTGCATCAAGCTCTGGATCGTTGACGTGTCCCGCCTGCAATCGCCCATCCTGATAATGCTTCACCAGGTGATGGTACGGGTTCCGCGGGAAGGCGAGAGGGTTTAGCCAGAGCGTATCGATTATTGGCTTACTCTGAAGCCGAAGGTCGCGCTTGATCGTTTCCAGGTGACGCGCATCAAAGGTGATGAAGTTGTGACCGACGACGAACTCCGCCGCATCTGAAAAGCGGTCGAGCCCGTCGAGGGCCTCTAAGAGGTTACCCCGTTTGAAAACATAAGACTCTACGGGTTTCTGGCGGACGCCAGCAAAGCTTTGGATGCGATTGGTCTTAGGATCGATCTCAAGATCGATTGACACGCACTTGTTCAGAAGTTCTTCCGATCGCGCGGCTTTGGGATGTACGCCGTCCTCCAAATTCTCTTCTCACAGTACCTGCCTCATAAGAAGGTTATTCACAGAAATTGTGGAATTTCAAAGACAAGAATGCATGTTCTTATTATGTTCGCGCAGGCTTGGGCGTGACTTATGTGACCGCCCCCCGACGGCATCAAACTGCAAAGGAATGCTGTTGCTTCATCGGAACCTTTAAGATGTGTCAGATCTTCAAGCTTGGTGTTCGCCTTGAACTTGAGATGCAGTTGCGTAACACCCCGCACAACTACGCCGCCTTCGGGTGTCTCTGTTCGCATTGATAGAGGTCGAGCCGTCTTCAAATGCGGCGCAGTCCTAGCTCGCCAAGCGCCTGAAAAGACGGCTAGCTTTTAATCCGTCTCGATTTGGGTGAAGGGCGGACGAAAAGAGACGCGGGGCGTTCGGAGACCGATTTCGGTCAAATCGTTAGTCTCCGAAAGTCGCATGGCCTCGTTAAACCCCTTTGAACCAAAAAGAAAAAAGGCCCCGCTAGGGACCTCATCTCGGGTTCGCAATGTGTAAGTGGCGGAGAGACAGGGATTCGAACCCTGGAGACGGTTTCCCGCCTACACGCGTTCCAGGCGTGCGCCTTCGACCACTCGGCCACCTCTCCGCTGCGGCGCGTTTAGCCGCTTGTAAGGTGCACTGGCAAGAGCAAAGAGATCGAATTCTTTGCGATCAGTCGTCGAGATGAAGATAGACCCGACGGTTGCGGGCACCCTTCTTTTCAATCTTGCCAATCCGGACACGTCCGATTTCACCCGTACGGGCGACATGCGTTCCGCCGCATGGCTGCAAGTCCACTTGGTTTTCACCTTCGCCAATACGGATCAGGCGCACGCGCCCGGCACCACGCGGCGGCTGTACAGACATCGTTTTGACAAGTCCCGGATTCGCATCCAGCTCGGCTTCCGATATCCACTCTTCCGAGACCGGGAGATCCTTTGATATCAGATCATTAAGTGCTGCACTTAATGCTTCTTTGTCTTCGGGCGGCTCTGGCATGTCAAAATCCAGCCGGCCTTTTTCTGCCGAGATCGACCCGCCACTTACGGGCAACGGGATAACCACGGACAAAAGGTGGAGCGCTGTATGGACACGCATGTGACCGAAGCGTTTGTCCCAATCCAACGCTTGTTCAACACTTTCCCCTGCATTGGGCAAAACTGAGTCTTCGGCCGGCACCAGCACGATCTGGTCACCTTCACCTTTCACCGTTGTTGCCACGTTTAGCGTGCCGCCGTGCCACGCCAATGATCCGCTGTCTCCGGGCTGGCCACCGCCGGTGGGATAAAACAAAGAGCGATCCAAAACGATACCGCCGCGGTCATTGACCTCGAGCACATTTGCAGAGTCGGTCTTCAGGTATGCATCGGTCCGAAAAAGTTGCTCGGTCACTCTTCTGGGTCCTCGAAAACCTTCGGCAGAATCCGTTCTTCCGCTTCAAGCCAGTCAGGAACCGGAAGGTTCTTCGACCTAAGGAAAGTCGGATTGAAAAGCTTTGATTGATAGCGATTTCCGTAATCGCAGAGAATCGTCACAATGGTATGACCCGGGCCCAAATCGCGCGCCATGCGCATCGCCCCACCAACATTGATGCCTGACGATCCGCCCAAGCAAAGCCCTTCATTACGAAGAAGGTCAAAGACGATCGGCAAGGCCTCTTCGTCGGGAACTTTGTAGGCAACATCAGGGGTAAACCCTTCCAGATTGGCCGTAATGCGCCCCTGCCCGATGCCTTCGGTGATCGAGTCGCCCGCGGGCGGTTCCTCGCCCGTGTAAATCTTGTACAGGCCCGCGCCCATCGGGTCGGCCAAGCCGCATTTGACGCCCTTTGGTTGCAACACTTCTGCCACTCCGGCGAGGGTTCCGCCCGATCCAACCGCGCAGATAAATCCATCGACCTTGCCGTCCGTCTGTTCCCAGATTTCCGGCCCTGTTGTGTCAACATGTGCTTGGCGGTTCGCCACGTTGTCGAACTGGTTGGCCCAAATTGCGCCGTTCGGTTCTGTTTCATTCAACCGCTCGGCCAACCGTGCTGAGTATTTCACATAGTTGTTTGGATTCTTGTAGGGCACGGCCGGAACCTGGACGAGTTCCGCGCCGCACAACCGGATCATGTCTTTCTTTTCCTGGCTTTGCGTCTCGGGGATCACGATTACCGTTTTGAAACCCATTGACGCGCCTACCAGCGCAAGACCAATTCCGGCGTTTCCCGCAGTCCCTTCAACGATCGTGCCGCCCGGACGTAGTTTTCCATCTGCGACGGCGTGCTGGATAATCGACAAGGCGGCGCGGTCCTTTACGGACTGACCGGGATTGAGAAACTCGGCCTTACCCAAGATCTCGCAACCCGTCGCTTCGGATGGGCCGTTCAGCCGGATCAACGGCGTATTGCCAATGGATGCGGCAAGATCAGCGTGAACAGTCATGAAAGTTTTCCCCTTCGTTCCTGACTGTCCTAGTCATCCAAGAGGCGGGTTTCAATCCGCAGAGGCAAACCGATCTCGATTTGCTGCCAACCATTGCAGCGACGGAATGAGAGGCGCGGTGTTGATTGCACCCGATGGGATCAAGCTCAACGCTTCCTCAAGCGTCAGAACATGCGAAAGAATGTCCTCGGCCTCGCCCGCCACCCCGCCGAAAGTTCCGTCCATGCTACTGAGATCGGCCTCGGCGACGTAGCTGTATAGAAACTCTGAATAAGCGCCCGGCGACGGATAATACCGAGCAATCTCGATAAGGTTTGCAACCTCCAGCCCCGTTTCCTCCAGCATCTCGCGATGAGCGGCTTGTTCAGGTGTCTCTCCAGCATCAATGCGGCCAGCGACTGGTTCAACACACCAAGGGTTGGTGTCGCCTCGCGAAAATGGACCGTGCCGGAATTGCCGGACCATCAAGACTGTGCCTGCCTTCGGATCAAACGGCAGGATTGTAACTGCATCGCCACCCATGAAACTGGCGCGCCTCACGACCTGACTTGCTGTGCCATCAAACCGGGGAAACGATAGGTCGTGTTCCAAGACACTGAAGTATTCGGAATACGGTTGGTAAGTTTTTGCGACAGAAACAGGTGCGGCCACCATCGTTGGACTGAAGCGATCTGGTGAAGGTTCAGCTTGGGCTCTTAATTTCGATGCGGCTCTGGTTTCCATTTGATCGTAAAACCGATCAGCTTTTTCAGGAGACCGGGATCCAAATAGCCGCATGAACTCTTCGATGGCTGCGCGCGTCAGTGGCGCAGTCGATGTCTTCCAATTTTCGAAAGACCAAATCTCTCGAGGCTCCCATGTGTCGTGAGACGGTGCAAAAATTTGGGTTTCCGTGAATCCATCTTCAGTCGCTACCGATATGGTCTGGAGTTCGAAACCGACTTCGTAAAAGGAAATCCGCTCCAAGACCTCTGGACCCACCTCAACCAGAACTCCCTTGACGATTGAATCTTCAGTGGCGGGAACGAGGATCGGGAACCCTTCGGTTCCAACGATCCGCGTTTCAAATCCGGAAATCCACGCCTCGGTCGTCTCAACCGGTTTGCCCGCAACTATTTCAAGAAGCTGCGGGTCTCTCAGGGTGCCAAAAAAGAAAAGCCGGGTCGTGTCGCTCACGACCAGCGGCGGCCGAAGTATTCTGCCAACCACGTGACAAATATGGTTCCGACCAATGCAGGCCAATACACCTCGGGAACCATGATAAGCCTCACGTTGTCGATCGCCAGCTGTGCCATTTCCTGAAGCGCTTCAACCGGACCGTCATAGTACAAGCGGAGCGACCGCTTGAGCATCTCATAACCAGCCCAACACACAACGCACCAGAATACTGTCGCCGCTAAGGTTGTCAGACCGTACCCCAAAGACGCCCAGTAAGATCGGCCAACGCCTTTGCCAAGGATCGTCCAACCCATCGCCATGCCGATCAATGCGTTGATGGGTGAGAAAAGTCCAAGCCGCGTGCCTTCCGGCAACAGTGGCTTAACCAGATCCGTAATGAAGTAAGCGAGTGCTGCAAACGCAATTGCAGCGACCAATTTCCCGCCTGTGGGCATCCTGCTCTATCCCGGTTTTGTGACCGTAATTTGTGTTACGTCGATATTTCCGGCGTGAAAGCCCGCAGCGCAAGAGGTTAGATAGAAATTCCACATTCTTCGGAAACGATCGTCGAATCCGCGCAACGATACGACTTCGTCCCATTTAGCGTTGAACGTATCGTGCCAACGGCGCAACGTCTGGCTGTAGCTTTCGCCAAACTCGATCGATTGCTTCACGCGAAGGCCGGCTTTTTCAACCTCTCCTCGCAGTATAGTGGGTGATGGCAACATACCACCTGGAAAGATGTATTTCTGAATGAAATCAACACCTTTTCGGTAAGCTTCAAACCTGTGATCTTCGATCGTGATGATCTGAAGAGTAGCGCTTTTTCCGGGTCTCAGGCGATCTCGAACCGTGTCGAAATAGGTTGGCCAATACTTTTCGCCAACTGCCTCGAACATCTCGATCGAGGCGATCCCATCATATGTGCCTTTTTCGTCGCGGTAATCCTGCAACTTTATCTCAACCAGGTCGGATAGACCCTGACGGGCCATGCGTTCGACTGCGAAGTCGTACTGTTCTTGCGAAATCGTCAGCCCGGTAACTTTGAGACCGCGTTCCTTTGCCGCGTACTCAGCAAAGCCACCCCAGCCGCACCCAATCTCAAGAACATGGTCTCCAGGTTTGGCACCCATTTGATCGACCATGCTTTTGTATTTCAGCGTTTGCGCGTTCTCCAGGCTCTCCTGCCCGGATTCAAAAATCGCGGACGAATAGGTCATCGTGTCGTCCAGCCACAGCGCGTAGAAATCGTTCCCGAGGTCGTAGTGATACGAGATATTCTTGCGCGCCTGACGTTTTGAATTTGAATTCAACAAGTGGCGCATGCGTTCGTATGCCCGGACCAAAAACATTCCAGGGAAGGACTCGTACATCTCGTCGTTGTCGGCGTGAACGACATCCATAAATGCCTGAAGGTCCGGAGTAGACCACCAGCCTTCTAGATAAGCATCTGAAAAGCCAAGGTCGCCCTCGCGGATCAATCGTGCAAAAACGTCGTTGTTGTGAACATGAATTTCGGCAACCGGGCCCGGGTTCGACGCGTTCACGCGAAAAACCCGACCGTCCTCCAAGTGAAAATCCAATTGTCCATGCTTCATCCTCTTCGCCAATGCGAAGGTAGCCGCGAAGTAACGCGGCAGGTCTTTTTGACCTTCAAGCGTAGTTATTGGCGCCATGACCCGTAGTCCCCCCTGACGTTCCAAACAGACTAACGCTGATTTGCGTATCTTCAACCATTTCTTAGGGTTAAGTACGAATTCGGCAGAAAATGAACTCAGACGCCTAGCGAACTGAAAACTTTGGGCAATTCTTCGGGCAAATCTTCAGCAATCAATCCTGGACCGTAAGAAATTGCACATTCGGTATGCAACCAGGCGCCAGTTTCAGCGGCTTGCAGCGCGGCAAAACCCCGCGCCAGCAAACCAGTAATGAATCCGGCCAGAACATCCCCTGACCCCGCGGTTGCCAACCATGGCGCCGATCTCTCGTAAGCGCTGGAATTGATTAAGCAGTTGCCGCTTTCATCCGAGATAACCGTATCGGGGCCTTTGAAGAGGATCGTACAACCAGCACGCACCGCCGCTTCGCGTGTTGCATCTACCTTGGAATAGGCAGGCCCAGCTTTCGCAGGTGCGCTCAGTTTTTCCGCGATGTCCGGGAACAGCCGCCGAAACTCACCTGCGTGGGGAGTTATAACCGTATTCGGGCGCAAAGATTCAAATAGGCTTTCGGGGTCGCTTTCGAAGACAGTGAGTGCGTCGGCGTCCAGAACAGTTGATCTTCCGGCCTTCAAAGCCGTCAAAACCAACTGCTTCGCATCTTCGTCCAATCCTAGACCGGGCCCAATGCATATCGCGTTCAACCGATCGTCTGTAAGTTGGTCTGCCAAGTCCTTTGAGGACAAGATTGGCCGACACATGATCGCAGTTGCTTGAGTTGCGACCTCTGAAAGCGCCGGTGAAGGGCAAATAACTGTGACCAGTCCCGACCCAACCCGAAGCGCGCCTCGTGCGGCAAGACGAGCTGCTCCGGTCTTGCCGACACCACCCGAGACAATGATTGCATGGCCATGCGAATATTTGTGATCGCTTGCTTTTTTCAAAGCGGTGATTTCAGGCTCGGCAAGCGAAACTACATTCGCATCCGGCTCCAGTTCGGCTTTCAGTCCAATGTCAACACAAGCCAACTTCCCACAAACTTCCGGCCCGGCAGCCAAATAGTGACCCGACTTACAACTGTGAAATGTAACGGTAAGATTTGCTCGCGGCGCGTGGGCGAAAAAGTTTCTTTCGTCAGTGGCTTCGTGGGAAAGCAATCGGCCCGATGTTCCATCAAACCCGGACGGCATATCCAGCGCAACTACTCGAGGATATTCGTCTTCCGCAGGGCTGAAGTGACCGGCATCATTCAAGGCCATCTGTATGTTTGGAAAAGCATTGAACGGCCGTATCAGCCCGGTACCAAATAGCCCGTCCACCACAATGTCAGTCCCTTGAAGTTCATTGATCCGAGCCGAAACCGCATCGTCTTCGATCGGCACGACCGGACCTGAGCTGGTCCATCTTTCGAAGTTCTTTCGCGCGTCTGGCGGCAGTTTTTCAGGATCGCCGAGGTGGTAAACTTCAATGCTCCAGCCTTTCTCTTTCAAGAGCCGAGCAACCACATAGCCATCGCCGCCATTATTTCCGGGGCCGCACAGCACCAAGGCGGTATGATCGCCGTCGGACATCTCGGGCCAAGCGCCGAAGATTGCATCGACCGTGCC
>JAPPOI010000435.1 GCA_028818055.1 Boseongicola sp. | reverse complement strand
CGGGTACACGCTGGACGAATTGGACAACGACATCACCAAGGTCACTCCGGCATCCTTCGAGCCGACCATCGACTATGTCGTCACCAAGATCCCACGCTTTGCTTTTGAAAAGTTTCCGGGCGCAGAGCCACATCTGACCACCGCGATGAAGTCTGTGGGTGAAGCGATGGCAATTGGCCGGACGTTCCACGAGAGCGTGCAAAAAGCGCTGGCATCGATGGAAACCGGGCTGACCGGATTTGACGAAATCGACCTGCCAGAAGATCGGGCTGCGATTACTGCAGCGCTTGCGCAGCAAACACCAGATCGCCTGCGGGTGATTGCACAAGCCATGCGCCACGGCCTTTCGAACGATGATATTCAGGCCGTGACCAGCTTCGACCCTTGGTTCCTGGATCGTTTTCGCGAGATCATTGACGCGGAAGCTCAGGTCAAAGCCGAAGGTTTGCCCGTGACCGAAGAAGGTCTTCGCGATTTGAAGATGTTGGGCTTCTCAGACGCCCGTTTGGCCAAGCTGACCGGACGCGACGAAGACAACGTGCGCCGCGCGCGGCACAATCTTGGTGTCACTGCTGTGTTCAAGCGTATCGATACCTGTGCCGCAGAATTCGAAGCGCAAACGCCGTATATGTACTCGACCTACGAAGAGCCGGTGATGGGTGAGGTCGAGTGTGAGGCGCGGCCTTCGGATCGCAAAAAGGTCGTCATTCTTGGTGGTGGTCCAAACCGGATCGGCCAAGGTATCGAATTCGATTACTGCTGTTGTCACGCGTGTTTTGCACTGACCGAGGCCGGGTATGAAACCATCATGGTCAACTGCAACCCGGAGACCGTTTCGACCGACTACGATACTTCGGACCGTTTGTATTTCGAGCCGCTGACGTTCGAACACGTGATGGAAATCCTGCGTGTTGAACAGGAAAACGGCACGTTGCACGGCGTCATCGTCCAGTTTGGTGGGCAAACACCACTGAAGCTTGCCAATGCCCTGAATGATGCTGGTATCCCTATCCTTGGCACGACACCGGATGCCATTGATCTGGCTGAAGACCGTGAACGCTTCCAAGACTTGGTGAACCGTCTTGGATTGAAGCAGCCGAAGAACGGCATTGCCCATTCAGATGCGGAAGCTCTTGAAATTGCTGAAGATATTGGCTTCCCTTTGGTTATTCGCCCATCGTACGTTCTGGGTGGTCGCGCCATGGAAATCGTTCGCGACATGGCCGGATTAGAGCGGTACATCCGCGACGCTGTGGTCGTTTCCGGCGACAGCCCGGTCTTGCTGGACAGCTACTTGTCGGGAGCAACCGAGGTTGATGTCGACGCGCTTTCTGACGGCGAGGAGGTGCACGTAGCCGGCATCATGCAGCACATCGAAGAAGCCGGTGTTCATTCGGGCGACAGCGCATGTTCGCTTCCGCCGCATACCCTCTCGGACGAGATCGTCGAGCAGCTGATCCAGCAATCGGTCTCGCTTGCCACCGAACTTGGCGTAGTCGGGCTGATGAACGTTCAGTTCGCGGTCAAGGACGACGAGATTTTTCTGATCGAAGTTAATCCAAGAGCTTCCAGAACCGTTCCATTTGTTGCCAAAGCGACCGACAGCGCGATCGCGTCTATCGCAGCGCGTCTGATGGCGGGTGAGAAGCTATCGGCATTCCCAGAGAAGCCACCGCATGCGCCTGTTGACGATGACGTCGTCATTCCGATGGGTGACCCGATGGCACTTGCTGATTTCCGCACGCCTTGGTTCAGCGTGAAAGAAGCGGTGATGCCATTTGCACGCTTCCCGGGCGTGGATACGTTGCTTGGCCCAGAGATGCGGTCAACGGGTGAAGTCATGGGGTGGGACCGTAGCTTCCCGCGTGCCTTCCTGAAGGCGCAGCTGGGTGCGGGCACGTCTCTTCCCGAGAAGGGCGCCGCATTCTTTTCGATCAAGGATGACGACAAGACGGATCAATTGGTTGAAACCGCGCGCATTCTTCATGAGCAAGGTCTTTCGATCCTTGCGACACGTGGCACAGCGGCGTTCCTGACCAAAAATGGCATCCCGTCGGAGATCGTAAACAAGGCTTACGAAGGCGGTCGTACGATTGTCGACGTCATGAAAGATGGCTTGGTCAATCTGGTTATGAATACAACCGAAGGCGCGCAGGCGATCGAGGATTCACGCTCGATGCGCAATGTAACGCTGATGGACCGTATCCCATACTTCACGACTGCTGCCGCTGCGCATGCCGCCGCGCTTGCGATGGCCTCGCGGTCTGAAGGCGACTTGGACGTTCGAAGCCTGCAGGGTTAGTCCGCATCAAGTTTGGGCAAGCCCAACTTAATCTTTTGGCGGATCAGACTTTCGACCATGGCGGGGTCGGATCGCTTTTTCAGGCGCAGACAGGTTTTCCCGCAGTCAGCCTTGCCGCGTATCTTTGCGCCAGGATCGATCCGCTCAAGCTCACCCAGGTAGACCGCGACGTACCCCTTCTGCGCATTCAAATGCGCGAGAATGCCATCATCAATCGTGTAACGAAGCATGCCATAGCCCATTGCTTCGGTAGCGCCCGCATCCAGCATCATCTGGCGCACCTGCAAAAGTTTCTCTTTTCGCCAATCGTCGTCAAGGACTTGGCGATATTCTTCGGGTGTCGAAGCATCGTGAATCATCGGCGGGCCTCCGAACGGCATCATAGCACAAACGACCTAGCGTCACCCTTGCCCTCTGACTGGTGTTATCGCTAGCTGTAATGCCAGCGAAGGCGGAGGTCATTTCATGCATTCAGCGATCATTACGGGAACAGGTGTATTCACCCCCGAAAACGTCATCACGAACGAAGAACTGGTCGAAAGTTATAATGCCTTCGTCGATCGGTTTAACGCTGCGCATGAAGAAGAAATCGTCGCTGGCGAAGTGGCAGAACGCACGCATTCGAGCGCCGACTTTATTCGCGAAGCCAGTGGAATCGAGCAACGTTACGTGATGAACAAGGATGGTGTTCTAGACCCTACCCGGATGTTCCCGCGACTGGATGCGCGCGCAGACGACGCGCCGGGTCTGATGGCTGAGATGGGTGTGCACGCCATTCAAACCGCGCTCGCGCAAGCGGGTCGCGCGCCTGAAGATGTCGACTTAATCCTGTGCGCGGCTTCAAACCACGAGCGGGCCTATCCCGCAATTGCCGTGGAAATTCAGGAGCTTCTGGGAGCCGGCGGCTTCGCGTTTGACATGAACGTTGCCTGCTCATCTGCAACATTCGGATTGCAAACAGCGGCCGACATGGTGCGCACTGGCTCGGTAAAATGCGCCATTGTAGTGAGCCCCGAGATTTGTTCGGCCCATCTGGAATGGCGCGATCGCGATTGTCACTTCATCTTCGGCGACGTTGCAACCGCGATGGTTGTTGAGCGGGAAGAAGACGGAAAATCTGGATTCCGTATTCGGTCAACCAGATGCGTCACGAAATTCTCGAACAATATTCGAAACAACAACGGCTTCTTGCGCCGGACACATGACCAGATGGAAGACCGCCGCGATATGCAATTCATGCAGAACGGCCGCAAGGTCTTCAAAGAGGTGCTGCCGATGGTAAGCACGCACATCGCAAACCATATGGAGCACGAACAAGTTCAAGCTGGCGACCTGAAGCGTTTGTGGCTTCACCAAGCAAACAAGACGATGAACGATTACATCGGCAAAAAAGTACTTGGTCGTGAACCTGAAGCCGGCGAACAGCCAAACATCCTGCAAGACTATGCCAATACCTCATCCGCGGGTTCGATCATCGCGTTTTCGAAGTACTCGGACGATATGGCACCCGGCGATGTGGGATTGCTATGCTCCTTCGGCGCCGGGTACTCGGTTGGATCCGCGGTGTTGGAACGGGTTTAAGAAAAACACTTCCAATTTGCACCGTACTCGATTGTCGTCTTGAAGGTCCTTAGGCGCTTCGATAGGCCATTGGAATGGCCAAGCTCTACTTCCATTACTCAACAATGAATGCCGGGAAATCGACGCTTCTGTTGCAAGCATCGTACAACTATCGGGAGCGCGGTATGCAGACGTATCTGCTGACCGCGGCGTTTGACGGGCGGGCCGGAGACGGCAAAATTGGAAGTCGTATCGGTATCAGCTCTGAGGCGGATACCTACGACAACCAAAGCGATCTATTTGAAATGCTCGAGCGCCGGAAGAAACAGGGGCCTGTGGCTTGTGTGTTCGTGGACGAGGCTCAGTTCCTGACCAAGGATCAGGTTTGGCAATTGGCGCGTGCCGTCGATGACCTGGGGCTGCCGGTCATGTGTTACGGCCTTCGTGTTGATTTCCGCGGCGAGCTTTTCCCGGGCTCAGCGGCATTGTTGGCTTTGGCCGATGAAATGCGCGAGGCTCGCACAATTTGCTTTTGCGGGAAAAAGGCCACCATGGTCGTCCGGCAAGATGCAGACGGAAACGCGCTTAAAGACGGCGAACAGGTGCAGATTGGGGGAAACGAAACATACGTTTCGCTGTGCCGGCGGCATTGGAGAGAAGCCGTCGCGGATTAATCCCGAAACATTGCCTTAGTCAGACCTCTTCGCGTCGTCTCGCACGGAGAACACAAAACGCTGCAATGCAAACTGCCATCAACACTCACGAATCTCGCTTTTTGCAGGCATTCCCTGCAGTCCATTCAATAACTAAGGCGCGGCGACTAACTGCTTAATTGGAGCTGACGTGAGGCGAGTGCTCGCGAGCCATGTATCGATAAACTCGTGTAGGGCCAGCCAGTCTGTGTATTCTTTATCTTGATCCAGATTGGCGTCGGGATCCTTGGCAGCAATGATCCGCCGCATAACAAATCGACGGAAAATGTCGTACTTCGATGGCACATATGCTCCGGCGACCTGCAGCACATCCGTGGGTTTCCAGCCAGTTGCATCGATGAACTCGCTCAACACTTTTTCAAGCCCCGTCCAGTCGTCCGCATCATGACCAGCAGCCGTCAGAGAAACGGAGAGGAAAATGCTATTCAGCTCGTTCAGGGCATCACTGTTGTCGGCGGCAAAATCGGACAGATGTCTCTGATAGTGCCCGCCATGAAGCGAACCAATCAGAGCGACCCTGTCATACTGACCAATGTCGACGCCTTCGGAATCAACTGCGGGCAGCATTTCGACAGCGTGACCACTGTCAGCAATCTGGCCGGTTACGGACCGGGCGATTTTTCGCGAGTGCCCATCAGTCGATGCATATACAACGAGTACCTTCATCAGAAATCTCCAAACTGAAAATCTGAGTGCCACGTTGCCGCATGCCGAATCGCACGGCCATGATTTGGGTCAACTCGGAAGCGAAAACCAAAAAAAGCGCGGGATTTTCAGCTCACTCTATTTGGAAGTTCTTCGCCTGCGATCCATGCGTTCAGATTTGCGGCGGCCATCAGCCCCATATCGACTCGCACCTCGAGCGCAGCCGTTCCGAGGTGCGGGAATAGCGTGACATTTTCCATTGCCATCAACGCCTTGGGAACCTCGGGTTCGAATTCATAAACGTCCAGACCTGCTCCGCCGATTTTTCCGGCTTCAAGCGCTTCAATAAGCGCTGTTTCGTCTACAACATCCCCTCGTGCGATGTTCACGAGAATCGTATGTTCCTGCATGGCTGCCAAGGCGGCTGCATTGATGATGTGATGCGTTTCGGGCGTGGCCGGAACAGCGACAACAACAATGTCAGATGCCGAACACACCGACTCGAGGGTTTCCAGTTGGGTCGCGGGGACACCAGGGTCAGCCACGGGGCTCCGGTTGAAAAAAACGACTTTCATGTCGAAACCGAGCGCGGCGCGTTTCGCGATGGCCTTACCAATGCGGCCCATACCGACAATTCCCACGGTTTTGCCAGTCATGTGCATGCCGAGGAACTGGGTCGGATGCCATCCGTCCCAATTGCCGGCACGCACCACGCGCTCACCCTCGCCCGCGCGCCTGCAGGTCATCAGCATCAGCGTCATTGCAATGTCCGCAGTCGCGTCAGTCACAGCACCCGGTGTGTTGGTTACGAGCATTCCGGCGGCTTCGGCGGCTGCAACGTCAATGTGGTTATATCCCACACCGAAGTTAGCCAGAATCTTGCAGCGAATATCTTCTGCGGCGGCAATGACTTCTGCTGAAAGTGGGTCGCGTAGCGTTGGAAGAAGCGCATCATAGTCTTGAAGCGCAGTGGTCATATCCTCGGCAGGCATTGGGGATGTTTCCGGGCGGACCGTTGTCTCGAACTCTGATGACAGCGCTTCGATCACTGCGTCAGGAAGCGGTCGGGTAACAAGTAGTTTCTGCATCAGTACATCCGACCTCCGATAGGAACGTCTTTATCTGGTGCCAGCAGAACGACTTCGTCGTCTGCGTCGGGCACACCCAAAACCAGCACCTCGGACATGAAAGGCCCGATTTGGCGCGGCGCAAAGTTCACGACCGCCAAGACTTTTCGACCCGGGAGCGTGTCCAGATCGTAGTGCTTTGTTATTTGGGCGGAACTTTTCTTTTCGCCAATCTCATCGCCGAAATCGACGAAGAGCTTGAACGCGGGTTTTCTGGCCTCAGGGAATGGCTCAGCGCGTTTGATGATGCCAACACGGATATCGACTTTCATGAACTCGTCAAACTCAAGCGTCATTTGCCCAACTCCCTGCTGCGATTGGCAGCCGCCGCCACACCGCGTGTAACAACATCCGGAAAGCCTGTCGTTTCGTCCATCAAGACCTCAAGCGCGGCCTGCGTCGTTCCATTTGGACTGGTCACATTGATACGAAGTTGCGTCGGCGTGTCTTCCGATTGCTCAGCCAGCGCACCGGCGCCAGCAACCGTTGTCAGTGCCAATTCCATGGCAAGATCGGCGGGTAGTCCTTCCGCTTCACCAGCGGCAGCCATGGTTTCGATCAGATGAAACACATAGGCTGGTCCTGAACCTGAAACAGCGGTCACCGCATCCATTTGATCTTCGCTGGTCAGTCGCACCGTCTTGCCAACCGCGGCTAGCAGCGCCTCGGCTGTATCAAGCTGGGCTGCAGTTGAGCTGTCGTTTCCGATCAACGCGGTGATCCCCTGGCCTACAGCTGCCGGGGTATTCGGCATGGCGCGGATGATCGGAGTTTCAGGGCCGAAAACATCTTCAAAATGAGAGATCGTCGTTCCTGCTGCGATGGAGACCACCAGTGTTTCACCGCCACCCAGCGCCGCAACGTCTGGAAGCGCATCACCCATCATCTGCGGCTTGACCGCGACGACCAATACGGCGGGATTTGTCGGAACCGCAGCATTGATATGCACACCAGTGCTGTTCAGCCAGTCGGCAGGAAAGGGATCGACAACGTAAACTGAAGATGGTGGCAGATCATTCGCCAGCCAGCCTTGCAGCATCGCGCCGCCCATTTTGCCACAACCCAACAATACAAGGCCGCGATCTTTGATGGTGTCGTAGCTCATTCCACACCTCCCCTTTGCGGCAGGTGTAGGGGATTGTTCGGCCGGGGGAAAGTCGGTGCAAACTGTCCGTCTTTTTCAGCGGTCGAACATTGCAACAGGGCGGATTTGTGGTTTGGCGAGGTTCGACAAAGGTGAAACTCATTGGCCCAGAAACAACTGAACCGGGTCACGATGAGCGACCCGGTTCGGATGTCCGCATCGCAGATCAGGGGGAATGATCTTGGTACGCGCGATACGGTATAAAGTCGCCGGTTATGCCCGGCCGTATGCCTCGGCTATTGCAACACCCATCGCTTGTTCGGGTGTTTCATTGCCCCAGGCCACAAGTTGAAACGCTGGATAGAACCTTTCGGCCGATAGAACCGCTGCGCGGATCATCGTGTCGATCTGATCTGGAATAGCCATTTGTCCACCTGCGAGGACCAAGCCATACCGCCACACCATGAGCTTCTGGGCGCTCCAATAGGAAAACGCGCCAGCCCAGCACATGTCATTCGTGGCATTCAGGGTTTCGTAGAGATCGGCCATCCGGTCTTTTGGAGGGTCCATCTCGAACGTGCAGATCAGACGGAGAGTTTCATCGTTTGGAGACCATGCAAGCGTTATTGAGTAGGTGCGCCACTGTCCCTCAACTGCCATTGCGATTTGATCATCAGCGACCCGGTCGAAGTCCCACTCGTGGTGTTCGGCCAGATGTTCAACAATGTCGATTGGGTGTAGATCGTCGGTCGAGAAATGCTCGGAAAGCGACATGCGCGCCTCATTTTTTTATATGTGCTGGGCAGCGCGTTCTGGCTACCACAGCTTGGTGCCTGCTCTAGGTCCGGTGGATTTTCCCCCAGTCCTTACGAGATATGGTGTGCCTAAACCGGGACTCTGTAAAGCACAAAATTATGAATTTTTCGTCCGCCCACAGAAAAACGCGACCTGTCCACAGGTCGCGCCGAGATTTCCACAGTGATTTCAGAGGGATGGGAATCGAACGCTTACGCGTCCGTCTTTGCACCTTTTTCAAGCGCTTCGATCCGGGCCTTTAGCGCCTCATTCTCTTCGCGCGCTTTTTGAGCCATTGCGCGGACGGCATCAAATTCTTCGCGCGTGACGAAGTCACGGTCCGCGAGCCAACGATCGATCAAACCGCTCATCGCGGTTTCCGCCTCGTCTTTCGCGCCTTGCGCAACACCCATCGCGTTGGTCATCAACTGCGAGATGTCATCGAAGATCTTGTTACGGTTTTGCATGTCCTGCTCCGTTCACTGATTTGTGACCGTTATATGGGGCGTCCAAAAGCGTTGCACAAGCTTGACGCCACCTGATCGCCCTGCCAGTTGGGAACCGATATGAACAACGGCATCCCTTTTCCAAACGTTTCACCGATACTTGTCGAGATCCCACTAGGGTTCACGACTTTGACAATCCACTGGTACGCTCTCGCTTACATTGCTGGGGTACTCATTGGTTTTTGGATCATCTCAAGAGCGCTGAAGCGGCCCAAGCTTTGGCCAAACGACACAATCCCGATGTCCCGAGAAAATTTGGACGATCTTGTCACTTGGTTGATCATCGGGATCATCCTTGGTGGTCGAATGGGGTACGTGCTGTTTTACGAACCGGCGCATTTCCTTGAAAACCCCGGCGATATTATTCGCGTCTGGGAAGGTGGCATGGCTTTCCACGGCGGGTTCTTGGGCGTCGTGGTGGCGGGTTTGGTCTTTTGCTG
>JAPPOI010000428.1 GCA_028818055.1 Boseongicola sp. | reverse complement strand
CGTTGCGGATCGGCAGCGACTAGGCCGGTCGGGCTGATCCTAAAAACGTCCGCGCTTTTTGCGCTTGCGGCCAACCCACATCAACAGCACGGCGGGAACGCCAAAAACCGCCCATCCCGGCCAGAGCAATATCGTTGTGATAACGGGCTCCCAGAGCCACGGCGCCACATAGCGCTGGATTCCGGCCTGGCTGACGCTCAGGCTTTGTGCATCCAGCGTGAACCATAATTCTCCGAGCGCAATTATTTTCCAGCTGCCGTTGCCAACGGACTGCCAGGCCTCATAGCCGGCGGCGGCAACAGCGATAATGGCCAGTAAATAGCCCAATATCCGGCAAATAATCACCCGATCACTCCTCAGACGCGTTTATGACAGAAGCCTAATAAGCCTCACCGCTGGCTGCAAGTTTTGTGTGTTAACGGAATCGTGCCTAATGCTTGAGATATTGTTCAACGGTGATAGATTGTGCGCCGCCGGAGGGGTGGCCGAGTGGCTGAAGGCGCACGCTTGGAAAGCGTGTAGGCGGGCAACCGTCTCGAGGGTTCGAATCCCTCTCCCTCCGCCATTTAACCTTAAAAACCAGGGGTAAGCGACGGAATTTTTATCCTGTATGCCATTTAATATGCCAAATTCGGGCCGCTTGGATGTTTGCGTTGCCCGTTTGGTTTAGGCTTCGCGTAATCGATTGGCAAAAGGTTAAGTATTGAGGAGCCCCGCGGGGTACATGGACTGAATACAATCGCCCCCCC
Source organism: Boseongicola sp. (assembly GCA_028818055.1). Classification (GTDB taxonomy): domain Bacteria; phylum Pseudomonadota; class Alphaproteobacteria; order Rhodobacterales; family Rhodobacteraceae; genus JAPPOI01. The sequence goes on along the minus strand of JAPPOI010000428.1, from coordinate 8,475 downwards.
GCGTATTATGGATCAGCTCTCATTCCGAAGGCTTACTTTTGGAGTGTGTAAAGTTTTACTATGCGGGTGAAAACAATTAGGTTTTTTGGCTGAAATAAAGATGCAAGATTCTGCTTCAGATTGAACGATGAAACAATGCCCGCGGCGCCAATAAGCCAATTCGCAACGTGGACTAATAAGACGTTTCTAAACCAAGGACAGGTTGTTGCCGATAAGAGAGAGCCACAAAGCAGGTAGCGAGCTGTTCATCGTCGACAATAGCGATGACGAGTGGAAGGCACTTCGATACCTCCGCGACTGGTGCCAACTATCCAAATCCATCGACATTGCAACTGGGTACTTTGAGATAGGTGCTTTATTGGCCCTCGGCGACGATTGGCGCCAGGTTGATCATATCCGGGTACTGATGGGGGACGAGGTCTCGAAACGCACTAAACGTGCTTTCGAAGACGGACTGAATAAGATCATCTCTAGTCTCGACGATAGTATCGAACTCGAAAAAGAACGGAACCATTTTCTAAGCGGCGTTCCCGGGATCGTAGAGGCTATCCGAACCGGAAAGATAGAGTGCCGTGTCTACAGGAAGGACAAGTTCCACGCCAAAGCATACATTACGCATGCTCGTCTTGATGTTGTCGGTTCGTCCGCGCTTGTTGGATCCTCAAACTTTACGTTGCCGGGGCTTACCCAGAACGTCGAATTGAACGTCCAGATCACTGGCACGCCGGTCGCGGTCCTGCGTGAATGGTACGAGGAACATTGGGAGGAAGCCGAGGACGTATCGGTTGACGTTTTGAAGGTCATCGAACGCCACATGCGCGACTATCGGCCATTCGATGTTTATGCGCGTTCTTTGCAGCTGTATTTCGCCGGCCATGAAGAAACTGCAACAGAGTGGGAAAAGAACACCTCGAGAATGTATCCTGTCCTGGCTAGGTATCAGCGTGATGGATACGGGGCGCTGCTCAAACGGGCGTCCAGATACGGCGGCGCTTTCCTTTGCGACGGGGTCGGTTTGGGCAAAACCTTCATCGGCTTGATGTTGATCGAGCGTTTCGTTCAGCATGAAAACAAAAACGTTGCGCTTTTTGTGCCCAAATCAGCGAAGGCTCCCGTCTGGGAGAGAGAACTGCGCAACCGTCTGCCGGACCTCTTCAAGGGGTTCAGCCGGTTGAAAATCTTTAGCCACACGGACCTCTCGCGCGACGTGATGCAGGAGGAACTTGAGCAGGTCTCGGCCCAAGCTGATGTAATTATCATCGACGAAGCGCATCACTTCCGTAACACCGGCACACGTGGTGAAGAGGGAAAAAAACGAAAATCGCGATATTGGCGTCTGTACGACCTGGCCGAAGGAAAAGATCTTTTTCTGCTCACAGCAACACCTATCAACAACAGACTACTCGATTTTCAGCACATGGCTGAGCTATTTTCTAGGCATCGGCCAGACCACTTTGCAGATGCTCCGCTAGGCATCCATTCGCTCGCAGGGCATATCCGGCAACTTGAACAATCTATCGAGCGTCAGTTGCGAACTGGCGGAAACGACGAGGTCGCCGAGATCAATACATCCGAGATAGGCAACCTGCTGTCTACGGACTCCCTATTCGATGCACTCGTGGTTCAACGCAGTCGCAGTTACGTAAAAGCGAGTATGCAGCGTGAGAGCGGTGGCAGTGTCGTATTCCCTGAGCCGAGGAAACCAAAGGTTGCCGAGTATTCGGTAAAACAGACCTACGGGAAGCTGCTGGACATGGTTGCCGACGCCTTTCACAAGCGCGTGCCACTGTTCACGCTGGGTGTCTACAACCCCTATGCATACTACACGGGCGATGACCCCGAGATCATACCGGCGATGGAGAGGGGGCGCCGCAAGCAAGTGGTTGCATTGATCCGGACCAATTTCCTGAAACGGTTTGAGAGCTCGGCCGAAGCGTTCCGGCTGTCCTGCTGGCGGCTGTTATACAAATTGCTGGCTTGGCTGGACGTGAATGCCGAGACCGAACATGAACGTGAAGCACTTGAGCGATGGAAGAGACGGAACGGCGAACTCATTGGGTACAAACCGCAGTTCGATCTTCTTGACGACGAGGAGATGGACGAAGAAGAGGATCTATATCCTGAGGAACTTCGGGATGTCGCCGAAAAGCTCTCCCGCGATGAGTTCGACATCGAGAAGATCGTCCACGACACAATACAGGATTTGGACCAACTGGCGGATTTCTTGCTCGAGCTCGAAAAGTTCAAACCATCACAGGATAAGAAGCTCAACGAGCTCAAGAAACTGCTGAGGAATGACCCAATTCTCAAGGATCAGAAGGTCATTATATTTTCGGAGTTTGGTGACACGGCGCGCTATGTTGCCGAGCAGCTACGGGAAGATGGCATTAAAGGCGTTGACCAGATTGATAGTGGGACGAAGGGGGACCGATCCGGAATCATTCAGCGGTTTGCCCCTTACTACAACGAGTCAAGTTCCGCAGATCTGGGGCGAAGGGAGCTAGAGGAGATCAGGGTATTGATCTCGACCGACATTCTGTCTGAAGGGCTAAACCTGCAGGATGCCACTCGGCTCATAAACTACGACCTGCATTGGAACCCGGTACGGCTTATGCAGCGGATAGGCCGCGTCGATCGACGGATGAATCCTGAGATCGAGGAGAAGATATTGGCGGATCATCCCGAACAAAAAAAGCTGAGGGGGACAATCGGCTACTGGAACTTCCTTCCTCCCGACGAATTGGACGATCTTTTGAAGTTATACAACCGCGTGTCGCATAAGACGCTGCGGATATCCAAGACCCTCGGCATCGAGGGAAAGAAGCTGCTGCGCGAGGATGATGATTACGAGGACCTGCGCAACTTCGCTGAGCAATATGAGGGGACCGCGAGCCCAGACGAACAGATGCATCTGGAGTGGCAGGCTCTCGTCGCAGCGGACCCTGCACTTGAGACGCAATTGTCCAGTCTGCCCAATTCCGTTTTCTCCGGAAAGGAGCACACCAAGCTCAAAGCCCGTGGTCTCTTTTTCTGCTATTCTCGGCCAGCCTTTGATCGCGAGGCCTCAGAGAAGGATGGGCAAGACGTCTGGTCTGCCGAGGCTGGCGACGTGAAATGGTATCTGGCAGATCTCGAAAGCGACGCAATCCTGGAGGATGCCTCCCGCATCATCGAGTTCGTTCGCTGCGAGCCCGAGACGCCACGGCGCATTCAGGTCGATCAGGAGAAGCTCTCGGAGGTACGAAAATCCGTCGAGAAGCACATCGCCAAGACATATTTGCGGAAGGTTCAAGCCCCTGTTGGCGTGAAACCAAACCTCAAGGCATGGATGGAATTAAATTGAAGGTGACAGTCTGATGGGAAACGTTGTTGCCGCCGACCTCGACAGAGTATCGAATTTCGAGCAGTTGGTTGATCTTCTCCGCGACAAGCTGGAGTGGCCGATTGGCGAGGATTACGGCTTCGACGACATAGTCTTCGAATACGAGTCTAGTGAACTTGGCCTGAAGAAGGACGAGACGGCGAAGATCCGGGAGATTCACCAGCTGCGGCCGTTGGTGACGAACCAGCCTTGGGGCATCTTTTTCATCTCCATGGAAGACAAGGCCGTCCCCGTGACCGTCCTGCGCCGCATCCTTAGAGCGCTAGTGGTGAAGAAGCGGTCTGGAGCTCAGACTTCTGACCGGCGTGCTTGGGACAAAAGTGACCTGATCTTCGCGGCCAGCTTTGGGACGTCAGGCGCACGCGAACTCGCCTTTATACACTTCTCGGACGTCAAAACGGCGGGCGACATGCCGGTCATGAAAGTGCTGGGCTGGAACGCTCAGGATACGCGCCTTCACAACGAGCATGTCGCAAAACTTCTCCGTGAGAAACTGATCTGGCCGGATGACCCCGAGGACACCGAGCATTGGCGAACGACCTGGGCATCGGCGTTCGAGCTTCGCCTGAACCAGGTGATCAAGACGTCCAAGGACCTGGCAATACGTCTGGCCGACCTCGCTTCGGACATCCGTGCGCTAGTCAACCAACTCCTCGAAGCGGAGGATGACACCGGGCCGATGCGCACCATGCTCTCGGCTTTCCAGAAGAATCTGATCCATGACCTAGACGATGATGGCTTCGCCGACATGTTTGCCCAGACCATCGCCTACGGCATGCTGGCCGCGCGCATTTCGCGACCTGCCGGTATCGTTGCCGACAATCTGTCAGACATGGTGCCTAGGACGAACCCCTTCCTGATGGAACTGTTCGGCAACTTCCTCAAGATCGGCGGGCGTGACAAGCGGATGGGCCTCGACTTCGACGAGCTCGGCATCCGCGATGTCGTCGACGTGCTGAACGATGCAGACATGGAGGCGGTGCTGCGCGACTTCGGCGACCGCAACCCCAAGGAAGATCCAGTCATCCACTTCTACGAACTGTTCCTGAAGGAATACGACCCGCAGAAGCGGATGCAGCGTGGTGTCTTTTACACACCGCGCCCGGTGGTGAGTTTCATCATCCGCGGGGTGGACGAAATCCTGCGGACGGAGTTCGGCCTGCCTCTGGGCCTCGCCGATACCAGCACCTGGGCCGAGGTCGCGGCGCGGAATGACCGCATCACCATCCCCGCGCACGTGGAGCCCGACGCACCCTTCGTCCAGATACTCGATCCGGCCACCGGTACCGGCACGTTCCTCGTCGAGGTGATCGACCTGATCTACAAGCGGATGAAGCAGCATTGGAAGGCGCAGGGCAAAACGGTGGACGAGATCAATGCAGCCTGGAACGATTATGTGCCGAGACATTTACTCTCCCGGCTGACTGCGTTTGAACTGTTGATGGCCCCCTATACCATCGCGCACATGAAGGTCGGGCTGAAGCTGTCGGAGACAGGCTACACATTCGGGTCGGACGAGCGGGCGCGCATCTTCCTGACCAACGCGCTTGAACCAGCACGCGACGTAGATATGGAGTTCGACTTCATGTCCGAGGCGCTGGCGCATGAGGCCAAGGCTTCAAATGGGGCAAAGGCAAAGACTCCATTCACCGCAGTCTTGGGCAATCCACCGTATTCCGGTATCTCCAAGAACATGTTTCCGTGGATTGACGGCCTACTTAAGGGGCGGGAGCCCGATGCGCATCTTAGGAGAAGTTATTACGAGGTTGACGGCGTCCCGCTTGGTGAGAAGAAGATTTGGCTTCAGGATGACTACGTCAAATTTCTGAGGCTTTCTCAGTATCTCATAGAAAGGTCATCGTGTGGTGTTTTGGGCGTGATCTCAAACAATGGCTATCTTGACAACCCGACTTTCCGAGGAATGCGCTGGCATCTAATGCAGTCTTTCCCTTCGATTTCAATTATCGATTTGCATGGAAGCACCAAGAAGAAGGAAACGTCAGAGGGCGGGGGCCTTGACCAAAACGTTTTCGATATTGAGCAAGGAGTTGGAATAGGATTATTTTCTAGCGTTGCACAAAAGGCTGGAGTAAGCGTTAGACATGTCTATGGCGACCGCGAGACTAAGTTTAATGCGCTCTTGAATGGGATGGAAAAATCCCATCCTGAAACATTAATCCTCCCGTCGGCTCCCTTCTTCTTCTTTAAAGATCAGGACGAAACACATGCCGAAGAATACCGGGCGGGAACCTCAGTTGCCAAGATATTCCCCTCGAATGTTACAGGTATCTTGACCGCCAGAGATCACGTGGCAATCGGTTTTGATGTGGAGGAGCTATCGGCAACTGTTGAACTTTTTCGTGATGCCTCGGTTTCGGACCCTGAGATTAGAAATCGCTTTTGGCCAGCAAAAAAGGCGAACAAGTATTCTCCTGGCGATAGTCGCGGATGGAAACTTCCAAATGCTCGGTTGGCTCTTCAACGGATGAATAGCCCGAGCGACAAGATCCATCCTTTGACGTACAGGCCATTTGACATCCGAAAAGTGTTCTATGATCCAGCGCTTGTTGATTGGGGGCGCTGGGACATCATGCCGAGCATGACAGACGGCGAGAACATCGGCCTCGTAACGACACGGCAGTGCAAGGATAATTGGGACGCAAAGGCCTCGAGTACTATCATCGGTCACAAAGCGCTTAACGATTATGACATCAATTCGCTTCTGCCGCTTTGGCTCCAACAGACATCCAATGAGTCCGTTCGTCGGCCAAACATAGAACGGGCTTGGGCGCTAGGTATCGGCCACTTTCTTGCGCTCGCCTATGAGGATGGCATTCCGCGCGGCGAGCAGCAAGGTTTCGGTCCAGACTTCCAGCGTCCGAAGGCTGAGCAGCTTGGCCCCCTCGACACGCCATGGGACGGACGCGGGGATCTGACTAGGACCTTTGGCCCCCGTGATCTGTTCGATTACATCTACGCCGTCCTGCACAGCCCCGGCTATCGCAAACGCTATGCCGAGTTCCTGAAATCCGACTTCCCCCGTATCCCCACGCCCAAGGACCGTGCCAGCTTCGCCGAACTCGTGCCGCTGGGCCGCGACCTCGTCGCGCTGCACCTCCTGCGCCCTGACGAGGCCCCCATCCTCGAAAGGTCCGAGGTACGCTTCGCCGGCTCCGGCGAGGCGCGCGTGGAGAACGGGTATCCAAAATATGAGAACGGTAAGGTGATGATCAATGGCTCCCGCTGGTTCGAGGACGTGCCGCAATCCACCTGGGAGTTCCATGTCGGTGGCTACCAAGTCTGCCAGAAATGGTTAAAGGACCGCGCCGGCAAAGGTGGCAAGAACCCTCAGCCCGGGCGGATCCTGACCGTCGGGGACATCCTGCACTACCGCCGCGTCGTTGTCGCACTGACCGAAACCCGCCGTCTGATGGCGGAGATCGACCACGTGATTGAAGGGCACGGCGGTTGGCCCGATGCATTCTATCAACCTCCCCCTCCGCCGCCCTCAGTGGAAGAAATTATTGGCGCTGACGAGAGTAAAGAGCTTGAGTTCAAGAGCACGTTCCAATGGGACATGCGGGAGAGGAAGCAGAACAAAGTCCTTCAGAAAGAAGTCCTGAAGACCCTTGCTGCGTTCATGAACTCCGACGGTGGAACCCTTGTCATTGGCGTGGCTGACGACAAAGAGATCATCGGCCTGGAACATGACCTGAAGCTGGTTCAAGGCAGTCTGGATGCATTCGAAAACAGACTCCTGAGCGTGTTCTCCTCGGCCATCGGCGCACCATACTCGCTCCACTGCACGATGCGCTTCCCTGATGCACAGGATGGAAAAAAGGTGTGTGTGATCGAAGTGAACGCCGCGAAAGAGCCGGTCTTTGTAGACTTCCAAGGGCAGCATGAGTTCTTCATTCGTCGAGGAAATGCGACCGTTAGCCTGAATGCGAGAGATCAGTACACTTATATCCGACAAAGATTTTGAAAATGAAACAAGAGGTCACGCGATTGCCAAGCACATATCAGTTCTTGTGGTACCAGAATCGCCGCCCTGCCCCCTCGGCCGTCCAATCACGCGTCTGCACCCACCCGAGCGCCCTAAGAGCCTCACCCACCTGCATGGGGTGTGGGCGGACACTGTAGCGGCCTGACAAGCGAGCGACGAATTCGGCCATAGTCCAGCGACGCTGCCGTTCGGCAGGCGGCAATGATGACATTAATTCCTCAATCTGCTGAACAAGCGACTTGTCGCAGACAATGCGACTGTCGCCCGTCCGTTTGTTAGGTTTCGCCTTCTCAAGGCGGGCCTGCTCCGCAGCGGCCTCCGCCTTTAACTTATCAATATAACTTTGCACGAAAACTTACCTTTCGACTGGTGGCGGTGCCTATGTCAGTAATGTCAGTGACGTTGGACCTGCCCATTTTCAAAAACGTGTAAGGTTTCGCCTCCAACTTCACACATGATTAAAAACACCTGTCCGAGATGCACTGACATTACTGACACAGCGCCGTCCTACTGCGACAACACCTTTGGGTTGATGATGTAAACTTGGCTCCGGCTTCCGCTGCCGCTGTCAGTGATTTCTTCCCGCAGCCAGTTAGCATCGACGAGGTAGCCCAACGCAGCATCAATATCATCGCCCCGGGTGAGGCCATGCCATTGCTTACGCATGAGGGTCCGCCGCGTGAATCCCGAGGGCAAAGCACCAGCTTTCAGTTTGTCGGCAAGACCCTTGGCAGCCGTTGCGACGGCGTTGTCCCCTGATGCATAGACACGGAGCGCGTGTCGGGCGAGATACTTCGCCCATGCCACCGCCTTCTTAGTCGCAACCAGCGACACCGGCCCGACGCCGCCATCCAGAAGATGGACCAACAACGCAAGGGCAGCGATCATCCGAGGGTATTTCTCAAAATGGGATCGGATCGATGGCGCCATACCCTGCTGACGGGCGGCTGTCTCAAACCCTTTCATTGCTTCGATGAACAAAGGTTGGGCATCTTCCGCAAAGTTCAGATAGGCGTACTGGCCATCAAGGCTGCTTCGTGCGGTAACATCTGTCGGCCTGAGGTCGCGGAGCCGGAGGACCGCTTTC
>JAPPOI010000191.1 GCA_028818055.1 Boseongicola sp. | reverse complement strand
ATGCAGCCCCTGCGAGGGCCGACACCAAAACAAAGTGGAACGGAGGGCAGACAATTTGCTCCCCCGTCGCAGCACCAGACCCAAGGTAGGTCAGGATTGCGGACAGCAAGACTAGCAATGCAAAGCTTGGCCATAGAGCCTCGCGCGGGACACCCATGCCCATGAGAGTGACGGCAGCTTCACGCGGCTGGGTAATCGCTTGGCGAGCGGGAGGAATAAATGGCGCCAACATAACCTACACCCTGCTTTCGTTTGGGCGTCGGGCGATCTCTGCCAGTCCCATCAGCCAGAAAATTGCAAATGCCGCCAATGCCAGAACCCCAGTTATCGTCAGAGCCGGGCCAGACCCGATGAATCCTGCGACCAAACCAGTCAAAAGCCAGAGAGGCGTTGCGGCCAATAGAGCCCAGAACAACGCCATGCGGGCCTCGTAACCGCTTGCTGGTGATCCAAGAACCTTCAACATCATGTGCGAAATCCAGGCCAGAACATAGAACAGGAGTGGGGCCATCAGAACCCAGCCGAAGAGTGCGCCTGCCAGTAGCGAGTCAAAGGTTATGGTCTCGTTCAAGTGAGCTTCGCGTGAAAGGCGCGGCCACTGCGCAACAAACATGATCACGCATGCGCCCATCAGCACCGCCAGTGCACGATCTTCACGCTCAGTGTCGCCGATACGCTTGCGCAACGTCGACTTTGGGGCGCGATAGGTCCGCACGATATCTTGGGCCACACTCACTCGTCTTTGCCTTCGTCTGCCTTACGATCGCCGAGAGAGCCATCCATCCAAACGTTCGACAATGTCGTCAGCGATGGCTTCATCTTCGATTTCTTCAATGGCCTCGGCCAAAAACGCAAGAGTTAGAAGGTCTTGCGCCTGTTTCAGCGGAACACCGCGTGCGCGTAGATAGAACAACGCATCCTCATCGATGGCCCCGCTGGTCGAGCCGTGGGAACAAGCCACGTCGTCGGCATAGATCTCCAGTTCGGGCTTGGCCAGAAACTGCGCGTCTTCATCGAGCAGAAGTGATTGGCTGATTTGATAGCCATCCGTCTTCTGGGCACCTTCTTTCACGAGAATTTTGCCCTGAAAGGTACCAACTGCTCCGTTGCGCAGAACTTTTTTGAAAACCTGACGGCTTTCGCAGGCAACTGCATCATGAGTGATGAAGACGGTATCGTCATGATGAAACGTGCCGTCACCCAAAGCTGCGCCTGCGATATGAGCGATGCCCTCGTCGCCAGCCATTTCAATAAAGGCTTCGTTACGAGTCATTCGGCCATTCGCTGTCAAAGTGAATGATTTGAACAGGCTTTGCGCTCCGATACGTGCAAAAATGTGGGTCACGGCAACGCGCTCATGATCCCTGCCTTGTGCGCGAATGTGATGGAACGAACCCGCGTCTGCGACCTCGACCTCCATGCTCTTGTTCCACCGCGCGGCAGCCGGGCCATTTTCCAGCACCGTTAGCGAAGCACCCTGCTCAACCTTGATGACGAGGTGAAGCATAGCATCGCTGTTTTCGTCTTCATGCCTATAGATCAGTGACACAGGCTTCGTGACATTGCCGGTGGCACGTATGACCAATCCTTCGGTCGCAAAAGCGGTGTTCAGCGCGCCGAATGGTCGATGAACAGGCGTTTGACCGCGCGTTTCAAGGACACCGAAAACATCCTTCGCCCAATGGATGTCTTTCGCTGTCGCATCACCCAAAGTTTCGATCTCTAAGCCCTCAAGCTCAAAATCGTCCGATGAGGCGCGATCAAGCACGCCGTCCCGAAAGACGATCTTTAGGCGCTCGATTTCTTCGAAAAGCGGCTTCTCATCATTTTGGAACAATGCCGCCTGTTCAGGCGCTGGACTGTTTAATGTGTCTGGCCGTGTGAAACGCCAATATTCATCGCGCGCGCCTGGCAATCCCATTGCAGACAGTCGGGAAAGCGCGTCTTGGCGCGCCGACTGTGCCCAGTCCGCTCCGCCTGACGGCAATGTCAGATTAGCGAGCCGAGCTTCGGTCGCGTCCGCTTTTGCTTTGGGTAGCGCCATCAGGCCACCTCTTCCAGAATGTCGGCGTAGCCATTGTTTTCAACCTCAAGCGCCAGCTCCGGGCCACCAGACTTCACGATCCGTCCATCCGCCATAATGTGAACTACATCTGGTTTGATGTGATCCAATAAGCGTTGATAGTGAGTGATGACCAGGAATGACCGGCCCTCACTGCGCAGAGCATTCACCCCTTCCGCCACAAGTTTCATGGCATCGACGTCCAAACCGGAGTCGGTTTCATCGAGCACACACATCTTCGGCTCGAGCATGGCCATCTGAAGGATTTCGTTTCGCTTCTTTTCACCACCCGAAAAGCCCACATTGACGGATCGTTTCAGCATCTCGGCGTCGATCTTGAGCGATTTGGCCTTTTCCCGAATAAGTTTCAGGAAGTCCGCTGCACTGAGCTCTTCTTCACCTCGGGATTTCCGCTGCGCGTTCAAAGCTGTACGCAAGAACGTCATGTTGCCAACGCCGGGGATTTCCACCGGATATTGGAACGCAAGAAACAGACCTGCCGCCGCGCGTTCTTCCGGCTCCAGCTCAAGCAGGTCTTCGCCTTCAAGCTCGGCGGCACCGCCAGTGACTTCGTAACCGTCCCGTCCGGACAGAACGTAGCTTAGCGTGGATTTCCCGGAACCATTGGGTCCCATAATCGCGTGCACGGCCCCAGCCGGGACTTCCAGAGTTACTCCCTTGAGTATCTGCTTGTCCTCTTCTTCCAGTTTCACCTGAAGGTTTTCAATCTTAAGCATTTCGTTCCCTCAAACATGCGAAAGGGCCGCGCCGTACGGCACGCCCCTGCGATTAGAATATTGATGTGTCTGTGTGGTTAGCCGCTGATGCGGTCGGTCATTTCCGCCAGTTGCGGCGCGTTTTCTTCGATCAGTTCTTGCGCGCGCACGATCAGTCCCGGCATGCTTGGCTCCGGACCATTGGCCACGTATTCTTTGGAGTACATCGAAGCGTAAGTACCCGGGAAACGCTTGATCAGGTCTCCCTCGAAAAAGAAAACCGCTCCCAATCCCAACAGCAGCGCGAACTTGCGCTTCTTGTTGGTGAAGCCAAACGTCCACGAAAAGATCAGAGCCAGCAATCCTGCGAATATGAAATTGGCGTACGGAATGACTGGTTCGACTGCCGCCACTGGAATTTCGATGGGCATAAGACCACCGCCGAAGAAGTGGTAAGCTGCCGCGCCACCCGCGAACATTGATAGCCCGCCGATAAAGAGTGCGACGGGAACCATGACCCAATTCGATCCCTCGCCCAGCGCGACTTCTTTCTTCTTTCGTTTCATACGCACGGTGTTCGAAGGACGGCTGGCTTTCTTGCCGGTGCGAACTTCGTCTCTCGGTCCGATCTGAACTTCGCCCATCGTGTTGACGCCACCCTTTTTGATGCGTTTCAAACGATCTTCGAAGCCATCGCGTTGGTTTTTCGAAAGCGACATGCGTGCAATCCTGATTGTTGCGTTGAGCGAAACCAATCAGGCCAAGGTGACCAAACCGAGGCAACCATGGGGCCAAATTCGATAAATTCGTGAACTTTCCAGTGGATTTCACCGATTTTCGAGGGCGAGAGATACCCACATATCCGCACAATGGCGGCGAGTATTTCAACTGACTACTCATGAGCGCACGATAACTGCCGTGCCGCTGGCCGAGACCATCAGCATATTGTTTACAACTTCGTAGTCTAAATCGACGCCCACGACGGCGTTTGCGCCTTTTTCAGCGGCCCGCTCTTCCAACTCACGCAACGCTGTTTCACGGGCTTCCTGCAATGACTTTTCATAGGCGCCTGAACGACCGCCAACGATATCAGTGATCTGGGCGAAAACATCACGGAACACGTTGGCGCCAAGAATGGCCTCACCGACGACAATTCCGCGATATTCGCGAATTGTTTTGCCTTCGACTGATGGTGTTGTGGTCACGATCATCTTCTGGTTCTCCCAAGGACTCACTTGCGCCACTTAACCAAAACGGTCTGGGCAAACATGCTGCCCAAGAACCCAGACGTGAAACTGAGTGCCAATACGCTGGTACGCTCCAACATGTCGGTCAGCGTGTCGATGGCCACTGCAAAACCAGCACAGAATACGCCAGTCAGAACGGCGCTAACGACCATGGCACGCATCATTCGTCTGGTTTCCGGAAAAGCTTGGTGACCATCCAATAACAAATGGTCGCAAAGATCCCCATTAGCAGGGCAAAGACTACGTTGGCGATGAACGAACCGCCCATGCCGGTGCTCCATCCAACGAACCAAACAGCCAGAAATACCGCGCCGCCATATATAAGTGGTTGCCGCATGATGCTTACCCGACCGAGCCTTCAAGCGAGATGGCAACGAGTTGCTGCGCTTCCATGGCAAATTCCATTGGCAACGCCTGCAGAACTTCCTTGCAGAAACCGTTCACGACCAATGCCACGGCCTCTTCTTCGTCCATGCCCCGCTGGCGGCAATAGAACAGCTGGTCGTCATCAACCTTCGACGTTGTCGCTTCGTGTTCAACCCGCGAAGAGTTATTCTTCACTTCGATGTAGGGCACCGTGTGAGCGCCACATTTGTCGCCTATCAGCAGAGAGTCACACTGCGTGTAGTTTCTGCTGTTCTTGGCGCGCGGGTGCATCGAGACCAACCCGCGATAGGTGTTTTGCGCCTTGCCCGCGCTAATCCCCTTCGAGACGATCCGGGACTTCGTATTTTTACCCAGATGGACCATCTTCGTGCCGGTATCAGCCTGCTGCATGTTGTTGGTGATGGCGATCGAGTAGAATTCGCCTTGGCTATCGTCGCCGCGCAGGATGCACGACGGATACTTCCAAGTGACGGCCGAACCGGTTTCCACTTGGGTCCACATCACCTTGGCGCGGTCACCCCGACAATCGGCGCGCTTGGTCACAAAGTTGTAGATGCCGCCCTTACCCTCTTCGTCACCTGGGAACCAGTTCTGGACAGTCGAATACTTGATCTCGGCATCTTCGAGGATCACCAATTCAACGACAGCGGCGTGCAGCTGCGCTGTATCGCGTTGCGGCGCTGTGCATCCTTCAAGGTAGGATACGTAAGCGCCTTTGTCGGCGATGATCAGTGTGCGTTCGAATTGGCCGGTGTTTTCCGCATTGATCCGGAAATAAGTCGACAACTCCATTGGGCAGCGGACGCCTGGTGGGATGTATACGAACGAACCATCAGAGAAGACAGCCGAATTCAAGGTGGCGTAGAAGTTGTCAGACTGCGGTACGACCGAGCCGAGGTACTTCTTCACCAACTCAGGATGCTCTTTGATCGCTTCCGAAATGGAACAGAAGATCACGCCTGCTTTTGCCAATTCGGCTTGAAACGTCGTGCCAACAGACACGCTGTCAAACACAGCATCGACAGCCACCTTCCGACCTTCGGCAGGCATGTCCTCGGCGCCTTCGACACCGGCAAGGATCATTTGTTCCTTTAGAGGGATGCCCAGTTTCTCATAGGTTTCCAGAAGCTTCGGGTCGACCTCGTCCAAAGACTTTGGTTTTTCCTCCATCGACTTGGGCTTGGCGTAGTAATACTGCTCCTGGAAATTGATCTCTGGGTAGTCAACCATAGCCCAGTCTGGCTCTTCCATCTCCAACCAACGACGATAGGCCTGAAGACGCCAATCGGTCATCCATTCAGGTTCGTCGTTTTTTTCCGAGATGAGACGCACGATGTCTTCGGAAAGACCCATCGGCGCATATTCCATTTCGATCTCGGTTTCCCAGCCGTACTTGTACTTGCCAGACAGCGAGCGAACAGCATCAACCGTTTCCTGGTCGACGCCCTCTTTCACCTGGTTCGTATCCAATGCCGCCATTGCGGGCTCCTCGATCATGCCGCGCGAGCGCGGACTTTCTTCAATTGCGCCAGCCATGCTTCAGCAAAGCGCGTCACGTCTTCTTCCGTCGTCGTTGGCCCTAGCGAGCCGCGCAATGCGCCTTCCGCCAACTGGTCGCGCAAACCCATCGCCCGGAGAACACGGGGCGTCTTTACCTTGCCAGATGAACAGGCTGAGCCGCTTGAGACGGCAAAACCGGCCAAATCCATCTGCATGACCTGGGTCTCGCCCTTCCAGTTCGCTGTGGCGAAGCAAGAGGTGTTGGGCAACCTCGGAACGTCTTTCCCGACAAAAATAGTCTCTTTTGCTTCGGATGCCAGCACATTTTCTAGAATGTTTCTAAGTTTCTCAACTTCATCCCAGACACCAGCATTCAAATCATGTTCAGCCGCCCGACAAGCCGCGCCAAACCCTGCAATTCCGGCGACATTTTCGGTCCCCGACCGGCGTCCAAGTTCCTGACCGCCGCCAGATTGCAAGGCATTGATATCTAACCCATCTCGCACGATCAGCGCACCAACTCCCTTGGGACCACCTAGTTTGTGTGCCGAAAGAATTGCAAGATGTGCGCCAGACCAATGAAACGACCACGGAATGCGCCCAACCGCCTGCGTTACGTCCAACAAAATTGAGGCGGCAAAATACGCGCCATAGGGCCAATGCCCGTCAGAGTTTTGCGAGGGCGGTTCAGTAATCACTCCGGTTTCTGAATTGGCGAGGCCCATTGCCAAGACGTTGTTACCCGACTCGATGTGGGTCAAATCGAAGTGCGACCAGAGCGCATCATGGGCTGTATCGTCGACCATGACAGCACCATGACCCGCAACGGATTCAAGGACACCCGCAGCTTCGGTTGCTCCCGAGGTAAAAACGACCTCGCTTGGTTTGCACCCAACAAGAGATGCAACATCGCCACGAGCGCGCTCAATGACTGCCTTTGCGGCCCGCCCCTCTTGGTGCACTGACGATGGATTGCCGACGACATCCAACGCCGCAACCATTGCGTCGCGCGCTTCGTCGCGTAGCGGTGCCGTGGCATTCCAATCCAAGTACACCCGACTGGTCACAACATGTGCTCCAAAGCGATACAGCTCGGGGCACTATTGGAAGCGGCCAAGCCCTTTGAGATCTGGAACCGAATTCGGGTCATGTCTCGTCCACAACTTCGAACAGCGCGGGAACGGCGGGGCACGGTGCAAGCTCATTGGCGACCACGTCGCTTAGTCTTGTTTGGTGCAGAAAAACATAGACGTGCGCGGACAGCCCTTCCCAAAGGCGATTGGTCATCGACTGTGCCCTGCTGCCGGATGCACCGCCCGAGGCCCCAGCACCTGTGTGGAGTGCAGATACGGTTTCGTCGACGGCGCCAAGTATGTCACTGACACGGATCTCTGACGCTGGTTTCGCCAGACGATATCCGCCACCGGGGCCCCTGACGCTTTCGACCAGTTCTGCCCTGCGCAATTTCACAAACAACTGCTCAAGATAGGGAAGCGAGATGTCTTGGCGCTTCGAAATCTCTGAAAGCGACAAAAGGCTATCTTTGTCGGCCGTGGCCAAATCCGCAAGCGCAACCATCGCATATCTGCCCTTCGTGCTTAACTTCATGGCCACCGCGCCCTTCTAAATTATTGACCTTTTCGACCGCGCAGCTTACCTGACCAGAACCGCGCGGGAGCACTCTCCCGATTTAGAATCATTCTAAAGTCCCTGACCAAAAGCGTCAAGAATATGGGGCGCGATCAGACGAAGGAATAAGGGAACTCATGCCCGAGGTAATTTTTCCCGGCCCAGAAGGTCGGCTCGAAGGTCGCTACCACCCACAAAAGACCAAAGATGCGCCTATTGCGATCATCCTGCACCCGCACCCGCAGTGCGGGGGCACGATGAACAATCGCGTAGTCTATAATCTGCACTATGCGTTCCATGACATGGGTTTCACGGTGCTGCGTTTTAACTTCCGCGGAGTCGGACGCAGCCAAGGCGAATACGACCAAGGCGTAGGCGAATTGTCTGACGCGGCGTCTGCTTTGGACTATCTCCAATCCATGAACCAGAACGCCAAACACTGCTGGGTTGCTGGTTTTTCATTCGGCGCCTGGATCGGTATGCAATTGCTGATGCGTCGCCCTGAAATCACGGGATTCATCAGCGCTTCGCCACCTGCGAACATGTATGACTTTTCGTTTCTGGCACCCTGCCCTTCGTCAGGCCTGATCATCAACGGTACCGCTGACCGGGTGGCACCACCTGCGGACACGCATGCCTTGGTGGACAAGCTGCACGAACAAAAGGGTATCACGATCACCCATACCGAGATCGAAGGTTCGGGCCACTTCTTCGAAGATCCTCACATGGACACGATGATTGGAAACGTAACCGAATACGTTCAGCGGCGTTTGACGGAAAACACGCGCTAATCAGCGTGTGACTTCGATAATCGAGCACCCATTGTCTGTCAGGTAGTCAGCCGGTGGATTGGTTGCGACCCAGTAATCGCATTCTGAAAGAGCACCTTCGACGGTTGGACCAACCGTGAAACCGCCAATCCAGGAACCGATGGCGCCATTACCATGAATTGCGATCGCGCGGACCTTTGGTTCCAGCTGGATATCCTGATAAGTACTTGCGGCTTTCGGTGTGAGCGTGACGAACCCGTCTTTCGCGTTTTCGTTTGGAACCAGCCAAGCGATCACCGAGCACTCATTTGGAATGGTTGCGAAGGCGCGGCAATGTTCCAGTGCGTGAATTTCTGCCAAAGGCGCGGAATTGTAGCCCTCGGCGTAGCCACTCGCACCTCCGCCACTGGCAAATGCACCGAAAAACGTGCCTTCAGAAAATGCCGCCCACAGTTCAGCGTCACCAACCACTTTTCCGTCTGGCCAACCGCCGACCAAAATTGCGGTGGCGTCAAATATCTGGATTGGACGAGTTAGAGATGACGCCGCCTGGTTCTCGGCGCGCATAAAAAGGAAGAAGCCGAGTCCCGCCAGAACCGCCAAAACGAAAATGCCAGTTTTCAGTTGTCTCATGACTGCAAAAGACCAGAGAGCGTTTAACTGAACAAGTTCCTACCACATGGATTGAAATAAGTTCGGTATACCTTCGCATACCGTCTTTCCATTTCAGAATTCCTGCGTTATGAGCCGCGCAAAGTTATTCACCCGCAAGGAGCCGCCCCTATGACCAAGATCAAAGTCGAAAATCCGGTTGTCGAACTGGATGGCGACGAGATGACCCGCATCATCTGGCAGTTCATCAAAGACAAGTTGATCCTGCCGTATCTCGATATTGACCTGCTGTACTACGATC